>JBFGZM010000413.1:0-3139 GCA_041586815.1 Marinobacterium sp.
CTCGGTATCGCTGTAGGCAATCGGGACTCATCAACATGCGCTTTGTAAAAGTCATTGGCATCCTGACTCTGATCTCTCTGATGTCCGCCTGCTCATTTTGGGGCGGAGACAAGAAGGAAGAACCGGATGTACCGGAGCAACAGCTCTACTCCGAGGCACTGGAAGCCCTGGAGGCGCAGAACTACAGCCTTGCGGTGGAAAAACTGCAGCGGCTTGAAGCACGCTATCCTTTTGGCCGCTTCTCCGAGCAGGCCCAGCTGGAACTGATTTACGCCTACTTCAAGAATTTTGAACCTGAAGCTGCCCGCGCCGCCGCCGACCGATTCGTTCGCCTGCACCCGAATCACGAAAACATCGACTACGCCTACTACCTGAAGGGGCTGACCTCCTTTGAGGAAGACCGTTCACTGATATCGCGCTACCTGCCGATCGATGAAACCCAGCGTGACCCGGGCGCGGCACTGGAGTCCTTCGAGAGTTTCTCGACGCTCACCACGCGCTACCCCAACAGCCAGTACGCGCCGGATTCACTCAAGCGCATGCAGTACCTGAAAAACCGCCTGGCACTGTACGAAGTGCATGTGGCGCAGTACTACATGAAACGCGGCGCCTGGGTAGCCGCTGCCAATCGTGGCCGCTACGTGGTGGAAAACCTGCAGGAAACCCCTGCCGTGCCGGAAGCTCTGGGGATTATGGCCGAAGCCTATGAAGAGCTGGGTCTGAACGACCAGGCGGCGAAGGCTGCCGAAGTACTGCACAGCAACTTCCCGGACTTCCGCTATGTATCCAGCAAGGAGCGTGACAAGTCCCTGCTCGAGACCGCCACCTTCGGCCTGCTGGGCGGCCCTGACGACGCCCCCGTTCAGCGCCCCACATCTGTCATTTTGTCTGAACAACCGGCGGAGCCTGCACAGGATACCGACCGTTCCTGGTTCAGCATTCTGACCTTTGGTGCCTTCGACGATAGCGATGAGGAAACAGAAGCCCAGGCCCAGCCCTGAGTTGATAACCTCAGACACAAAAAAGGCGCCTTGGGCGCCTTTTTTATTATGGATCAGAGGGTTAAGAGCAAAACCCTGCCAACCTGACGTTCGTATTTTTAGTCCCCGGCCTTCCAGCCCGAGGTAATGGGGTAGCGTCGATCACGCCCGAACCCCCGCTGGGTAATACGCACACCCACCGGTGCCTGGCGGCGCTTGTATTCATTGATATCCACCAGTCGAATCACGCGATGCACCACCTCGGGCTCAAAGCCCTCGGCGATCAGCGCATGGGCGCTGTAATCATGCTCGACGTAAAGCTCCAGCAACCGGTCCAGCACATCGTAATCCGGCAGGCTGTCCTGGTCGGTCTGATCCGGCGCCAGCTCCGCCGAGGGCGGGCGGTCAATCACGCGCTGCGGGATTGCGGGGGAAATGCCGTTGCGATAGGCCGCGATGCGGTACACCAGGGTTTTGGGTACATCCTTGAGTACATCAAAGCCACCGGCCATATCACCGTAAAGCGTAGAGTAGCCCACCGCCATCTCGCTCTTGTTGCCCGTGGTGAGCACCAGAACGCCCTTCTTGTTGGAAATGGCCATCAGCACGACGCCACGACAGCGCGCCTGGAGGTTTTCCTCGGTGGTATCGGCTGACAGGCCGGCAAACTCACCGGACAACTGACCCATAAAGGCGTTGTACATGGGCTCAATCGAAATCGAGCTGTAGTCCACGCCCAGCATGCGCGCCTGCTCGCTGGCGTCCTCCTGGCTCATCGACGAGGTATAACGGAACGGCATCATCACCGCCTCCACCCGCTCTGCACCCAGGGCATCAACCGCCACCGCCAGCGTGACACCGGAATCAATACCACCGGACAGCCCCAGCACCACGCCCTTGAAGCCATTCTTGTTGACGTAATCACGCACGCCCAGCACCAGAGCGTCGTACACGCTCTGCTCAATGGACGGAAACGCCACCGACTCTTCACCCGGAACCGACAGGCTCTGGTCGGCGTCCTGGTAATCCACCACAAAGGACGTTTCTTCGAAAAAGCGCCCCTGGAAGACACGGCTGCCATCCGCGGCAATGACCTTGGAGCCGCCATCGAATATCAGCTCGTCCTGGCCACCCACCTGGTTCAGATACAGAATCGGGCATCCGGCCTGGCGGGCGCGCTCACTCAGCAGCGAAGCTCGGTGATGCGACTTGTCAACATGAAAGGGCGAGGCGTTGAGGTTCAGCATCAGCCGCGCGCCCTGCTCGCGTACCTGCTCGGCGGGTTTGCTCTTCCACAGGTCCTCACAGATGGTCAGCGCCACCGGCACACCCTTGAGGTCGAATACGCAGGGCTGATCGCCCGCGGTGAAATAGCGCATCTCGTCGAACACCTGGTAGTTCGGCAGGCACTGCTTGGCATATTCGGCTACCAGTTCACCGTTATAAATTACCCCGGCCATGTTGTAGAGGGCATTATCCCGGTAACGCGGATACCCCACCACCACATGGATATCCCGCACGTCCTCGCAGATGCGATTCAGTGCGGTATCGATGCGGTTGCGGATACTCGGGCGCAACAGCAAATCTTCCGGCGGGTAGCCCGAGAGGGTCAGTTCCGGAAACAGCACCACATCAGCCTGCTGCTGATCCCGTGCCTCCAGGGCGATATCGATGACGCGCTGGGTATTGCCAGGGATGTCCCCCACCAGCGTATTGATCTGGGCCATCAGGACCCGAATTGAATGACTCATCAGCTATTTGATCTCGTATTCCGGATGCAGCACGCATCCGCTATCGAAAAGTAGACTCAGGGCTCAGCGATCAACCCCGGTAGAGGGGTGCCACGCCGACAAGCTGTAGGGCGCAGGATCAATAATCGGCTTGCGCTGCAGCAACAGATCCGCCATCAGGCGGGTCGAGGCTGGCGCCAGCACCAGACCATTGCGGTATTGTCCTGCATTGACATGCAACCCCTCAAGCCCCGGCACTGCACCTATATAGGGAATACCTTCGGGTGAACCGGGACGCAGTCCCGCCCAGTGATGTTCAACGGGATAGTTTTCCAGCGCCGGCAGAATATCCAGTGCGCTGCGGTACAGGGAATCCCGGGCCTCTGCGGTGGTTTGCTTGTCAAAACCCACCCGCTCCAGCGTACTGCC
>JBFGZM010000414.1:0-3133 GCA_041586815.1 Marinobacterium sp.
GGAAAACTTGTGTGGCTCCGGGAACCAGGGGGTCGAGGTGGTAAAACTGTACTGTGGCAGCTGCTCGAGCATGGCCATATCGAATGCATAGCCGTTTTCACTGTTGGTCTGGCTGACCGCTCCGCTTAGGGTAAGTACGGGCTTGCCGGAGCCCGGGGTGTCGTCGGCATGGCCTTGCAGCGCAGTAAAGACCAGCAGGCTGAGTGAAAGAATCAATCGACGGAAAAAGCGCATGTCAGTAGTCCTTCTTGCTGATTGCAAAGTGAGAGCGATCTGTTGTGGGAGGTGAGGGCAGCCCGGGAGATTTCATGACCTGTACTTGCAGGTCTCGGAGTGGTCGCGCCGAGTCGGAAAGGGTTGTGGACCAGTGCAGCATAAAACCGATCTGAATGCCTGTAGCCATGATCGTCCCTGAGTTTGGCAAGCCGTCTAAGCCTAGAACATTAGAGGGGGAAATCAATTTGCCGGGCCGCATGGCGGTGTCGTCTGCCGGGGTCATGCAGGCGATGCCGACGGTCTTGGGCATCACCTGCGAAGCAGTCAGGCGTCTACCCGGTCTCAGGGCTGAAACACGATGCTGCCGCCGAGCAGGGTATGGGTAACCCGACCGCGCAGTTCGACACCCATAAAGGGGCTGTTGGCACCGCCGGAGCGGGTCGTTTGCGCCGATGGTGTCCAGCGTGCCGTCGGATCGAAAATACAGATATCCGCCGCAGCCCCGCTGGCAAGGGTGCCGGCCTGAATGCCGAGAATGCGGGCAGGCTCACAACTGAGTTTGGCGATGAGCTGGGGCAGGTCCAGCAAGCCCTGGTCCACCAGCATCAGGCTCAGTGACAGCAGGGTTTCGAGTCCCGCAATGCCGGCTTCGGTGGCAGCGAAGGGGGCCTGTTTGGCGATGGGGTCATGGGGCTGGTGGTCGGAACAGATGGCCTGAATGCCATCGGCAAGCAGAGCCTGGCGCAGGCCGGCCCGATCCAGCTGGCTGCGCAGTGGAGGAATGACATGGAAATTGCTGTCAAAGCCATCGACATTGCTGTCGCTTAGCAACAGGTGATGGATGGCGATATCGGCACTCACATTCAGGCCGCGCTCGCGCGCCTCCATGATCATGCGGGCTGATCGCTCGCAGGAGATCTGGCCGAAATGCGCCCGGGCGCCGGTCTGTTCAACCAGCATGAGACAGCGGGCGACCTCCACGGTTTCAGCGGCTTCTGGAATACCGGCAAGACCGAGTCGGGTACTCGTGGTGTCATCGTGCATGCAGCCGTTGGCCAGTTCCGCATCCTGGGCCTGGAACAGCACCAGCAGGTCGTGGGTGGCGGCGTATTCCAGGCAGCGCATCAGTACCAGACTGCTTCGGATGGGGCGGCGACTATTGCTAAAAGCAATGCAGCCGGAGCTTGCCAGTGCATGCATCGGTGACAGCTGCTCGCCCGCAAGGCCCTGGGTCAGGGCGCCCATGGGCAGCACACGGGCCTTGCCGGTGGCGCGGGCCTTGTCCTGAATCAGCTGCGCCACCGCCGGGGTATCGACAATGGGGTTGGTGGTTGGCATTGCCACCAGGGTCGTGATGCCGCCGGCCGCCGCCGCACTGCTTTCCTGGGCGATGCTGCCCTTGTGGGTGGCACCGGGTTCTCGCAGGTGGGCGCACAGGTCGACAAGCCCCGGGCAGACGATCTGTCCGGTGGCGTCCAGAGTGCTGTCCGGTACAAAGCCCGCGGGCGCTTCTCCACGGGCGGCAACAACGCCGTTGCTGATATAGAGATCACAGACCTGGTCCAGTGACTGGCTCGGGTCGATCACACGGCCACCGGCTATCTTGATGTTCATCGAGTGAATTCCTGTTGCGGTCAGTTGGCGGACGGGGCCGGGTGCGGAAGCTGTTTTTCGACGACCTGGCCACTCATGGCCATGGACATGACCGCCATGCGCACGGCGATACCATTGGTGACCTGGTCGAGTATCAGGGAGCGGGGCCCGTCGGCGATGGCGGATTCGATTTCGACGCCGCGGTTGATCGGCCCGGGATGCATGACAACGGCATCGGGGTGGGCGTAGGCCAGTTTCTCGGTCGTCATGCCATAGAGCTTGTAGAACTCGGACTCGCTGGGCAGAAGGGCGCTGGTCATGCGCTCTTTCTGCAGACGCAGCATCATGATGACATCCACGTCTTTCAGGCCCTCGCGCATATCGGTAAACACCTTCACGCCCATGGCCTCGATATGGCGCGGCAACAGCGTTTTGGGGGCGATAACACGGATCTCTCGGGCGCCCAGGGTGCGCAGCGCATGAATCTGGGAGCGGGCCACGCGTGAATGCAGAATGTCACCGACGATGGCGAAGGTCAGCGGTTCGAAACTGCCCTTGTGACGGCGGATGGTGAGCATGTCGAGCATGGCCTGGGTAGGATGGGCATGACGGCCATCACCGGCGTTGATCACTGCCACATGGGGTGTCACCTGGCTGGCGATGAAATGGGCGGCACCGCTGTCGGCGTGGCGCACCACGAACATGTCGGAATGCATGGCTTCCAGTGTCATCAGGGTGTCTTTCAGGGTTTCGCCCTTGGAGGTGGACGAGGTGCTGATATTGAGGTTCAGCACGTCGGCAGACAGGCGTTTGGCGGCCAGTTCGAAGGTGCTGAGGGTACGGGTACTGGCTTCGAAGAACAGGTTCACCACCGTACGGCCGCGCAGCAGGGGCATTTTCTTGATCTGCTTGGCACCCATATCGACAAAGGAGTCTGCGGTATCGAGAATTTCGGTCAGCAGTTCGCGGGACAGGCCTTCAGTGGTGAGAAAGTGGCGCAGCTGTCCGGCGCTGTTGAGCTGAATCCGGTTGGGATCGTTGAGTTCAAACATGGTATCGGCCCGCATCAGGTACGTTGACGAATGGTGAGTTCCAATGGCCGTGGGCCACTGAGCTTGACGACCTGGTTGGGGGCGAGCACCAGGGTGGCGCCCACGACATCGGCCTGTACCGGGAGTTCGCGGCGCTGCAGGTCCAGCAGTGTCACCAGGGTGACCGACGCGGGCCGGCCAAAGTCGAACAGCTCGTTGAGGGCGGCGCGCACGGTGCGTCCGGACATGATGACATCATCCACCAGGATAATATGACGGTCATCCGTATCACC
>JBFGZM010000415.1:0-3120 GCA_041586815.1 Marinobacterium sp.
GGGCATCCTTGGGACCACGACGGAATACGATATAGCCATCGAGAAAGGCTTCCAGCACTTCGTCGCTGCATTCCTTGTAGTTCTTGTGTCCGGGCTTGCGGAAATACCCCGACAGTTCAGCCTTGTTGACGCTGTGCTTGGTGAGGGCAAAGATTGCGAACAGGTCCGCCTCTTTGAGGTCCAGGGCAATACGCAGTTTTTTCAGTACATCGTTGTTCGTCATCGTCGATCCGGTCAGTCAATAGCAATAGAGAGCCACCCGAAACGGACAGGCTCACAGGCGCCCTACTCTACAGCAAAACGCCCTCCGCGCCTGCTGCGCGCAGCAAAGATAATCAGGCACCCCAGACGAAAAAAGCCCGACGGGAGTCGAAACTCCAGCCGGGCCCAAAGGGATTGACAGCATCGAACGGTAAAGCGGGGAAAACCTTAAAACGTCATTTCAGGTACGTGATCCGGTACGATCAGCTTGCCGGCGGTCTTGGAGACAATCTCTTCAACCGACACACCCGGTGCACGTTCGCGCAGGATGAAGGCGCCATCTTCAATTTCGAGCCAGGCCAGGTCAGTCAGCACTTTCTTGATGCAACCGGCACCGGTCAGCGGCAATGTGCAGCTCTCCAGCAGTTTGGATTCACCGTGCTTGGAGGCATGGGTCATGGTGACGATAATGTTGTCGGCACCGGCCACCAGGTCCATGGCACCGCCCATGCCCTTGATCAGCTTGCCGGGAATCATCCAGGAAGCGATGTTGCCGTTTACATCCACCTCGAAGGCGCCCAGTACGGTGAGGTCAACATGGCCGCCACGGATCATGGCGAAGGACTCTGCCGACGAGAAAATGGACGCACCATCGATCGCCGTTACCGTCTGCTTGCCGGCATTGATCATGTCCGCATCGAGCTCTTCCTCGGTCGGAAATGCTCCCATGCCCAGCAGGCCGTTTTCGGACTGCAGCATGACTTCCATGCCTTCGGGTACATAGTTGGCCACCAGGGTCGGAATACCAATCCCAAGGTTAACGTAGTAGCCATCTTGAAGTTCGCGCGCTACGCGCTTTGCAATCTGTTCGCGAGAAAGTGCCATTGTTCTGCCTCTTGCGCCTGGAGCGACCCGCCCGGGGCCGGTGGCTCATTGAATTTGTTATTGAGTAATGCCAGGGACCCTTACGCCTGGCGCAGGGTACGCTGCTCGATACGTTTCTCGAACGTGCCCTTGATCACGCGCTGCACGTAGATCCCCGGGGTGTGAATCTGGCTGGGTTCCAGTTCGCCCGGCTCAACAATTTCTTCCACTTCCACCACCGTGATCTTGCCGGCAGTCGCCGCCATGGGGTTGAAGTTCTGCGCAGTGTGGCGGTACATGACATTACCGTAGCGGTCGGCTTTCCAGCCCTTTACGATGGCAAACTCACCGGTGATGGACTCTTCCATGATGTAGGAGCGGCCATTGAACTCGCGCACTTCCTTGCCTTCAGCGACAGGGGTACCAAACCCCGTGGCGGTGAAGAATGCCGGGATACCGGCGCCGCCGGCACGCATTTTCTCGGCCAGGGTACCCTGGGGTGTCAGCTCAACCTCCAGTTCTCCGGCCAGCAGCTGCTTTTCGAACAGCGCATTTTCGCCAACGTAGGACGAAACCATTTTGCGAACCTGGCGGTCTTCAAGCAATATGCCCAGGCCAAAGCCATCCACGCCGCAGTTGTTGGAAACGATGGTCAGATCCTTTACACCCATCTGCTTGATGCGTGCGATCAGGTTTTCCGGAATACCGCACAGGCCAAAACCGCCGGCAATCACCGTCATTCCGCTTTCGAGGCCTGCCAACGCCTCTTCGTAGGTATTTACAACTTTATCGAAACCGGCCATCTCGCCACTCCTGATTATTGTTAGCTACTGTGCAGCTGTGTTCTCACTTGCTGGAAAGTGTGCAGCAACTGAATATATTTATGTAGTTTGATTTTTTTATTTATTCATTTGCTTTATAAAAGTAAGTCTCTGTACCGACGATGCCAAAAACATGACGATCAAGCAACTGCGCGCCTTTATCGCCGTCGCCCGTACCTTCAGCTTTGCCGAGGCCAGCGTGCGGGTGCATTTGTCACAGCCGGCCCTGAGCCTGGCGATCAAGAAGCTGGAAGAATCCCTGGGCGGGCGCCTGCTGAACCGCACCACCCGCACCATCGCCCTGACCCCCGAAGGAGAGGTACTGCTGCCCATCGCCGAGCGGCTACTGGCAGAATGGGACAGTGTAGAAGAAGAACTGCACCAGCGTTTTGCCCTGCAACTGGGCAAGATTGCCATTGCCGCCATGCCCTCCTTTGCCAGTTCACTGCTGCCCCAGGCGCTGCTGGGATATCGGGCGCTCTATCCGCGCATCAATATCGAGGTCCACGACGTGATCGCCGAGAGCGTCGTCGACATGGTGCGACAGCACCGTGTCGAGGTCGGCGTCACCTTCGACCCCGGTGCCAGCGACGACCTGCTGTTCCGCCCGCTGTTCAGCGACGACTTTATTGCGGTGCTGCCCCAGGGCCACCCGGACTCAGACATCAATCCCCTGTCCTGGAAGCAGCTGCTGCAGCACGACTTCATCACGCTGCAACGCCCCTCCAGCCTGCGCATCCTGATGGAAAGCCAGTTGGCCAAACAGGATCTGGCGCCGCGCGTGGCCTTTGAAGCCCATCAGCTCGTGACCGTGGGCCGCATGGTTGCAACGGGCCTTGGCGTCAGTGCCGTCCCCGCCCTGTGCCGCCAGCAGATGCAGGAGCTCGGTGCCAGCTGCGTATCCCTGTCCGAACCTACTATTTCACGTCGTGTAGGTATTCTCACTCGCAGCAACCATCAGCTGTCGGTTGCCGCCAGGGCATTGATCGCCGTGCTTACGGACACATTCAAGAAGGACGAGCCCGAACCAAGCCCGGCGCGGAATATCACCGAAAGGGGCAGCTAGTAAGGGCCGCGAAGTGGAAAATCAAGGCGGAAAAATATAGGAAAGTGGCCATTTTATAGGAAATGGCCACCCGCAAAACCCGCCCAAGCTGTTGATTTATGGTGCCGATAAGAGGATTCGAACCTCCGACCTGCTCATTACGAATGAGCTGCTCTGCCGGCTGAGCTA
>JBFGZM010000416.1:0-3118 GCA_041586815.1 Marinobacterium sp.
GATTGATGCTAATCAGGAATAAGTATGGCAGCCTAAGCCCTCTGCCGGCCCTGCCGGTTAATGACTCTGGAGGGTGATGGATGGATCTGCTGTCGGCAATGCGGGTGTTTGTGCGGGTGGTGGAGCTGCGAAGCTTTACCCAGGCGGCGGATGACCAGGGTGTATCCAGTTCTGCGGTGAGTAAGCAGGTGGCCATGCTGGAGTCGCACTTCAAGGCGCGGCTGCTGCACCGAACCACCCGTAGCCTCAATGTCACTGATATCGGGGACGCCATTTATCGTCAGTGCAAGGTGGTGCTGGAGGAGGTGGCGGGGGCCGACAATCTGGTGGCCGAAATGCAGGGCGAGCCCCGTGGGCTGCTGCGCATTTCCAGTAACATGACCTTCGGCCAGCTGGTGCTGTCACGGGCGTTGCCGGAATTCATGGCGCGCTATCCCGATATACGCCTGGAAGTGACCCTGGATGATCGCATGCCCGACATAGTGCGCGAGGGCTACGACCTGATGATCCGTATCAAGGGCTCCCAGCTGCCGGACTCCAGCCTCGTGGCGCGCAAGCTCTGTGATATTCCCATGTTCATCTGCGCCACGCCGCAATACCTGGCAGACCGGGGCGTACCGGACTCGGCCCAGGCGCTACAGGCCCACAATTGTCTGATCTTTGTACATGCTGAAAATGCCCATCAGTGGCAGCTTGCCGCCCCCGGTGAAACAGCCCAGATGGCTACGGTAAGCGGTGATTTGCGGGCCAATAACAGCGTCGTGGTGCGCGAGGCGTTGCTGGCGCACCGGGGCATTGCCAATCTGGCGTCCTTTATCATTGCGCCCCATGTGGCACGCGGCGAGCTGGTACCGGTTTTCCCCGGGGCCGAGCCTGAGTGCCTGGCGGCCTATGCGTTTTACCCCAACCGCGAATCGGCGACCCTGAAGGTTAGCCGCTTTGTCGATTTCTTCGCCGACTGGCTTAGCGAACACCTGCCCCAGAGTCTGCCGGCGGTGCAAAGTCCCGCCGATAGCTGAGTCGGTTTATTTCCTTATTGGAAACAATGTTGTTCTTCTTCACCTGATTATCCCGTCCTGCTACCTGGTTATGCTGGTCTCACTCAAGACGGATTCCCACCGCTGGTTTAGCTGACAGCGCTGGGGCGGGCCACAAGAAGAAGAGCGGCATAATGATTAAAACCTACGCATTTCCGAGTTATCCCTATGTGCGCAGCACCGATCAGGACAGCACTGCGCCAGTACGTCGTCCGGTCGTGATCGGCGGCGCTGGCCCCGTTGGCATGGCACTGGCGATCGACCTTGCACTGCATGACATTCCGGTGGTGGTGCTGGATGACAACAATACGGTCAGTGTTGGCTCCCGTGCGGTTTGCTATGCCAAGCGCCTGCTGGAAATCATGGATCGCCTGGGTATCGGCGAACGCATGATCAAGAAGGGGGTGGGCTGGAATGTGGGCAAGGTCTTTTTCCAGGAGGACCAGGTGTACAGCTTCGACATGCTGCCTGAGTCCCATCACCGCCGCCCCGGCTTTATCAATCTGCAACAGTATTACGTCGAACAGTACCTGGTGGAACGTATCGGCGAGCTGGATGGCGTTGACCTGCGCTGGAAGAACAAGATTACTGCGGTGACGCAGCAGGACAACGGTGTGCTGCTCAGCGTCGAGACGCCTGATGGCCCCTATCAGCTGGAGGCTGGTTACCTGGTGGCCTGTGATGGCGCCAATTCCGATATTCGCGCCCTGTGCGGACTCACCTCCAGCGGTCAGGTGTTCCAGGACCGTTTCCTGATCGCCGATGTGCTGATGGACCCCAAGCGTTTTCCGCCGGAGCGCTGGTTCTGGTTTAACCCGCCATTCCACGATGGCCAGTCCACCCTGTTGCATCGCCAGCCTGACAATGTCTGGCGAATCGATTTTGATCTCGGCTGGGATGCGGATCCGGAAGAAGAGAAAAAGCCGGAAAACATCATTCCACGGGTCAAGGCCTTCCTCGGCGCTGATGTTGAATTCGAACTGGAGTGGGCCAGCGTTTACACCTTCTGTTGCCGGCGCATGGATAATTTCCGCAATGGCCGGGTGCTGTTTGCCGGCGATGCAGCCCACCAGGTGTCACCCTTTGGTGCCCGTGGCGCCAACTCCGGGGTACAGGATACCGACAACCTGGCCTGGAAAATGGCGCTGGTGCTGAAAAACCAGGCCCCTGCGGCGCTGCTGGACACCTATACCGGTGAGCGCCTGCTGGCTGCGGATGAGAACATCAAGAACTCGACCCGTTCCACCGACTTCATCACACCCAAGAACGAAGCCAGCCATGCGTTGCGTGATGCAGTACTGAACCTGTCGCGCAACTATCCCTTCGCCCGCAACCTGGTGAATTCAGGCCGCCTGTCGTTGCCCTCGGTGTATGCCGATTCCAGCCTTAACACGCCGGATATCGAGGCTTTTGAAGGGGCAATGGTGCCGGGTGCACCCAGCACCGATGGCCCGGTACAGCGCAATGGCGAGGACGACTTTCTGCTGAGCTCTCTGGGTAATCATTTCAATGCGCTCTGGTTTATAGACGGCGACCCGCTGCCAGATGCTGTGGAACTCGCTGCGCTTGCGCAGCTCGCAGACCAGGCGGTGCCAGTCAAGACCCGCTTGATCTCTGCGGTGGCGCTCGATCTGGAACTGCCGGAAGGCGTGGAGCTGCTAGTGGATCATCTGGGCGTTGTGGCCGATCGCTTCGATGCGCGCCCTGGCACCTTCTACCTGATACGCCCGGATCAGCATATTTGTGGCCGTGGGCGCAGCTTCGATCCGCAGCGCATCCAGGCCATGCAACGCACCGCAACCGGACACTGAGAGGAGAGGACCGATGCCGTACCTGATAACCGATAACAATCTGGCTGTACCGGACGATTACTACGCCTTGCTCACGGAGCTGTATCGCGAGCTGGAACCTGCGCAGTGCATGGATGTGAATGCCCGCCTGTTGTTGCTGCTGGGTAACCATATTGGTGACCTGGAGGTGCTGACCGAGGCTACCCGCATTGCCCGCGAACATCTGCCGGCGGCCAGTGCTCTGGCAAAGAATATATAAACGATTGAATTTAAAGCAGGTATACAGGCTAC
>JBFGZM010000417.1:0-3107 GCA_041586815.1 Marinobacterium sp.
CTTTTCAGCGCCAGAATCAGCATCGCCATCAGACAGCCTCCGCCAGTTTCAGCGCATCCAGTTGCAGCGTGCGATCAAAGCGCGGCGCCAGGGCCGCATCATGGCTGACAAAAAGCACCGTGCTGCCCTGCTCGGCGCACTCCTGCAGCAGCAAATCAAGAAACGCATCGCGGCTGTGTGTATCCAGCGCCGAGGTGGGCTCATCGGCAACGATAATTTCCGGCCCGCCCATCAGCGCCCGCGCGGCCGCCACCCGCTGCTGCTGCCCGATCGACAGCATCGATACCCGGCGGGCGAGCAGCTCTGGCTGTGCCATCTGCATGCGCTCCAGCAGCCGTGCTGCCTCTACCTCCAGCGACGATGTCCGCGCCAGTACTCGCTGACGCCGTAGCGACGAAAAATGACAGGGCAGAACAACATTTTCCAGCACCGACAGGTAGGGCAACAGGTTGAACAGCTGGAAAACCACTCCCAGGTGATCAGCCCGAAAGCGATCGCGAGCTGCACCGCCAAGTGCGTGCACCGGCTGGCCCAGCAACCGAATCTGTCCCCGGGTCGGCTGTACGATGCCACCGATCAGATTCAGCAGCGTACTCTTGCCGCTGCCGGAGCGTCCCTGTACGAACAGGCGTTCACCCGGTGCCAGTTTCAGCGAGGGTATGTCGAGTACATTTTGCCCCGGGCTCCAGGCAAAGCCCAGGCCCTCTATTTCAACGGCGGGTTCAATTGCAGGTGAAAGCACTAACGCAGTCCAATGTCGGTATCGTGGGAATCCAGTGTCAGCAGCCGCTGGGCATCCGGTGTAATCAGGCGCACATCGAGGGTCTCTATACCGGGAAAACGGGAAAACAAAGTGATACTGACGCTCTCCAGCTTTTCCGGCGCCGTGCAGTGAAACGCATAGCTGACCTCAAAGTCATTGTGGGCAGAACTTGCCTCAGCCTGCTCGTCCGGCGCCTGCGCATTGTACTGATGTTCAGGTTCATGTTCATGCTCATGCTCGTGCTCGTGCTCGTGCTCGTGCTCAGTATGTTCAGTCATGTCAGGTGACACCCGTTTTGCCGCGAGCAGGTTCTGTTCTACCTGAGCACTTTGCAACGTACAACCCGCCTCAGCCGCGATATCAACCAGGTTCTCCGCCTGTCGCAGCCAGTTGACCGCACGCGATACCTGCTCCCGCTCTGACGCCGTTCTGGCCGGATGTTCAAAGCCCACCAGGTTTATCGCCGGCGAGTGCAGCTGCATCTGCAAAGCAGTACCATCCAGAACCAGGTCCAGCTGCGCCGCCCCATGGGTGTGACCACCATGTTGTTCAAACCCTTCCTCACCCCGGGCCGCGCCCGTAATCATCAAGGCACACACCGCCACTAGCGATAGTTTGTTCATATTCCGTCTCAATCCTGCCAATCGGCCGCCCATGCAACCTGGCCGTCTATTAAAAACGCCACTAAAGCGCCACCCCATTAAATGTTACGATATAACAATACGATATTCCAACTGTAGCACATCGATTCGCACCACTGCAGCGCACACCTGTACCAATGACGTTCCCGATGGCAGTATTGAACCCAGTCACTCCGCGCAGGAAATCACCCCCACCATGCCCAATGTCTTACGCCGCACCCGCACCCGCAGCGAACAGCTGGCTCGCAACGCCGGTATCCAGCTGGACCGCCTGCGCGACCGGCGTCTGTGCATTGGCGTGACGGGTCTGAGCCGCAGCGGCAAGTCCACCTTTATCACCAGCCTGATCAACCAGTTGCTGCAGCACAAGGTCGCCAGCCTGCCGGGCTTTTCGCCCGTACTGAGTGGACAGCTGGTCGACGTGCGCCTGCACCCTCTGGAGTCGTCCGCCCTTGCCACCTTCCCTTACCAGAGCGCCTGGGAGCGCTTGTGCGGCCAACCGCCGGCCTGGCCAGACCCCACTCGAGATACCAGTGGCTGCCTGCTGGAGCTGCGCCTGAAACAAAAGCCCGCTGCGCTGAACCCCTTTGCCCGGGACTATTTCTCCCTCTGGCTCGAGATCCGCGACTACCCGGGGGAGTGGCTGCTGGACCTGCCGCTGCGCGAGCTCAGCTTTCGTGACTGGAGTCTGGAATGCGCCCAGCTCTATGCACAGGAGCCGCGCACCTCCCTGGCCCCACAGCTTTTCCGGCAGCTGTCACAACTCGACCCACTGGCCCCGGCCAACCCGCAAGAGCTACAGACACTGCAGCGTGAATATTGCGCCTTCCTGGCACAGTGCAAGGAACAGGGGCTCAGCCAGCTGCAGCCCGGCCGCTTTTTGTTGCCAGGCGCCAATGATGACCCCCGGATACTGCAATTTGTTCCGCTGCTGAATCTATCAGGCATTGATGAGGCTCTACTCAAGAACGCAGACGAGCACAGCTGGTACGCCCGACTGGAGACGGCCTACCGGAGCTATGTTAAAACGCTGGTCGAGCCTTTCTACCGGCATTTTTTCAGTCGCATCGACCGCCAGCTGGTACTGGTTGATGTGGTACAGGCGCTCAATGGCGGGCCCGCCCATATCGATGACATGCGTGCGGCCCTTACCCGGATCACCGACAGCTTTCACTACGGCCAGCAGAGTCGCCTGCGACAGTTGTTTGCCCCCCGAATTGATCGCGTGCTCTATGCCGCAACCAAGATCGACCAGGTGATTTCCGACGACCACGATGCGGTACGCAGTTTTCTTGCAAGCCTTGTCCAGGACGCCTACCGTCACGCCGAATACGAAGGCGTCGCTCCGGTGTGCGAGGCCACCTCGGCGGTACGCTGCTCCCGGGAAGTGGATGCAGGCGGCGATCGCGCCATTTCCGGTCTGGATGCCCAGGGCCAGCCCATTGGCTACGTGCACCCGCGCTTCCCGAGCCGGCTGCCCGACCCCGCCCACTGGCAACACCTGATGGACTGGCAGATACCTGCACTGAGCCCGCCCCTGGGCTTGTCGGCACGCAACGGCGACGCCATTCCCCATATTCGTCTGGATACGGTGCTTAATCTGCTATTGGGAGACAAATGTCAGTGAGCCAGAATCCGCACAACCCCGACACTCGACCGGCCCGTTCCGCGCGAACCTTTGAGCCCAGCGACACACCCCGGGA
>JBFGZM010000418.1:0-3105 GCA_041586815.1 Marinobacterium sp.
ACATTTCGATTTCGGCAGCAGGTTTGCCGGCAAGGGATTTCAATGGAAACGGAACGACAGAGTCAGGCAGTAGTCGCTTACGGCTTGCTAAAACAGGATATCGTTTCGGGGCACTATCGCCCCGGTGACAAGCTGCTGATGAGCCACCTCAGGGAGCGCTACGATATTGGCACCGGGCCGATGCGCGAAGCCCTGTCGCAGCTGGTGACCGAGCGCCTGGTGACGGCCCTGAGCCAGCGCGGCTTTCGGGTGGCAACCATGTCCCTTGCCGAGCTGAATGATATCTACGATGCGCGGGCGCATCTGGAGGCGATGGTCGTAGGTCTGGCGGTGGAGCGGGGCGATGAGCACTGGGAAGCGGAGGTCATTGCCAAGGCCCATATGCTGGCCAGTGTCGCGCACATTCGCAGCACGGATGAAATGCTCACCCTCTGGGATCGGCGTCACAAGGCGTTCCATACCGCCATCGCCCGGGGCTGTGGCTCTGAAAAGCTGCTGGAGCTGCGCGAGGCGCTGATGGCTCAAGCCGAACGCTACCGCCAGCTATGGCTGCGTCAGACGGTGTTTTCGGCCCAGGCACTGGCGCAAAAACGTGAAGAGCATGCCGCGCTGGTGGAGGTACTGCTCAAGCGCGATGCTGACAGGGCCGCACGCATGGTACTCGAGCATTTGCTCAGCCCGGTACCCATCGTCACCGGTATCGTGCGCGAGGCGGGGCTGGTGGACGAGTAGGCGGCGACGCTGTGAGCTGACTCCTGCTCACCGGACTACTATGTAGTTAGCGTTTTAACCGCGTTCAGGAGCATACCCATGGCTGACAAGAAAGCACGGCTGTTTGTCGACGGCATTGATGACCCCATCGAGCTGCCGGTCTATTGCGGCACTGAGGGGCCGGATGTGATTGATGTGCGCTCGCTCAGCAGCAAGGGTCTGTTTACCTATGATCCGGGCTTTGTTTCTACCGCGGCCTGTGAGTCGAAGATTACCTATATCGACGGCGACAAGGGCATGCTGCTGCATCGGGGCTACCCGATTGAACAGCTGGCCGAGAAATCCGACTACCTGGAGGTCTGCTACCTGCTGCTGAACGGCGAGCTGCCGAGCGCGGCGCAGAAACAGCAGTTTGTCGATATCGTCATGAACCACACCATGGTGCATGAGCAGATCACCTATTTCTTTCGGGGATTTCGTCGCGATGCCCACCCGATGGCGATCATGGTGGCCTGCGTCGGCGCGCTGTCGGCGTTCTACCACGATTCTCTGGACATCAACGATCCCCATCACCGCGAGGTGTGCGCCTTCCGGCTTATCGCGAAGATGCCGACCCTGGCGGCCATGTGCTACAAGTACTCGATCGGCCAGCCCTTCATGTATCCGCGCAACGATCTGGGCTATGCCGACAATTTTCTGCGCATGATGTTTGGCACACCCTGCGAGGAGTACAGCTCCAACCCGGTGCTGGCAAAGGCGATGGACCTGATTTTCCTGCTGCACGCGGACCACGAACAGAATGCCTCGACCTCCACCGTGCGCCTGGCAGGATCCTCCGGTGCCAATCCCTTCGCCTGCATCGCCTCCGGTATTGCCGCCCTCTGGGGGCCGGCCCATGGCGGTGCCAACGAAGCCGTGCTGGCGATGCTGCAGGAAATTGGCGACGAGTCTCGTATTGATGAATTTATCCAGCGCGCCAAGGACCCGGACGATGCCTTCCGCCTGATGGGGTTCGGCCACCGCGTTTATCATAACTTCGACCCCCGCGCCAAGGTATTGAAAGTCGCCTGTGACCAGGTACTGAGGGAACTTGGCATCCAGAATGACCCCTTGCTGAAGATAGCCACCCGTCTGGAGCAGATTGCCCTCAAGGATGCTTACTTCATCAAGCGCAAGCTGTATCCCAATGTCGATTTCTATTCCGGCATTATCATGAAAGCCATCGGCATCCCGACCAGCATGTTCACGGTCATCTTTGCCCTGGCACGCACGATTGGCTGGATTTCACACTGGAGTGAATTCCACAGCAGCCCCAACCGCATTGGCCGCCCGCGCCAGCTGTATAGCGGGGAGCACAAGCGAAACTACCCGGGCTAACCGCCCGGCAGTCTGCTAAAGCGCCCGGGTCAGGAAGGTGGTTTGCTGCTGGGCGCGAACTCCCTGGCCCTCAAAGCTGAACAGCAGCTGCGTACGCGAGGGTGCGATATCACGACCGCAGACCCGGTACGGCAGCCAGGTTGAATTGCTTTGGGCCAGGTCAATGCGGGCCGGGCCGAACAGCTCGAATTCGCCGGGCCCCTGCACGGACAGTGCAACCTGGGGCTGATTCTTCGCAAAGCCCTCCACCTTGATACGATAGCTGTTGCACACCCTGTGCGCGTCCAGCTGCGTGAACAGGGCGCCACGGTCGCGGCGGATTTCAACCAGCAGGTCCCTGGTGCCGGTGAATCCCCAGGCGACAGCCGCGATCGCGGCCAGCAGCACAGCGCCGTAACAGGCGAGCAATGGTCGCTTGAGCGGTGAGGACTGGCCTTCCAGCTGGGCCTGGGAGGCAAAACGCACCAGACCCCGGGGGCGCTTCAGCGTATCCATCACCTCGTCACAGGCATCGATACAGGCGGCGCAGTCGATACAGGCCGCCTGCAGGCCATCGCGGATATCGATGCCGGTCGGGCACACCTGCATACAAAGGCCGCAATCCACGCAATCACCACTGTTGGCGTCCGCGTTTCGACGGTTCGCTCGTGGCTCGCCACGGCGCTTGTCATAACTGACGGTGCGGGTGTGGCGGTCGAACATGACGCCCTGAAAACGTGAGTAAGGGCAGGCGTGCAGGCAGATTTTCTCGCGTACAAGACCCGCGTTGACGTAGGTCAGTGCGGCCATGATCAGCAGCCAGCCCCAGAGTGCCGGTGACATGTCCCAATGCATTGCCGCGCCCAGTATTTCGCGAATGGGCACGAAGTAGCCGGTGAAGGTGGTGGCGGTGGCGCCGGCGAGCAGAATCCAGAGGGCGTGTTTGGTGATGCGCCGCAGCAGGCGGGCCTGGCGCAGGGGCAGATTGTCTTCACGGGCACGTACATTGGCCCGGCCTTCGGTGAACTGCTCGATGCG
>JBFGZM010000419.1:0-3096 GCA_041586815.1 Marinobacterium sp.
CGATGGATTCGAGCAGCAGCGCGGCCAGATCATCCCCGGGGGCAATATCCGGGATACCGGGCAGTACCTGCATGGAGACGGATTCGGCCCCGGCTGTGTTGACCTGCCGGGCGGCATCCTGGCCAGGGTCATTAAACAGCGCCGAGGGTTCCGGGGTGTGATGGCTTACAAATTCCATAGGGTCACCAGTTCTCGCGACAGATCGCCGCTGGGTTGATGCATCAGGTTGTGAAGGTCATCCGGGGTATCCAGATCAAAACGCATATGCTCGAAATGCAGCAGCTGGCACGGCACCGAACGCTTGAGTGCCGCCTGGCGGTGCGCCTCGCTGGAGCCCTCGCCAAAGCAAAAGGGCACGATATCCGGCGGCGTGGTCAGCAGTGCATTGGTGCCGGCGTCGCTGGCCGGGCAGACCAGCACCGAGGGTACGGCCCTGGGTTGCCCCAGCAGGCTGGCAAACTCGGTGGCATCAAGGCGGGCAATATCCGCCGGCACCAGCAACTGGGAATCAAAGCCGTGCCTTTTGCTCCAGTGTGCCGCCAGGGCCGCGGCCCCCGACAGCCCCGCCGGGCGCAGCTCGCGCAGCACCGAAGCGCCATGGCCACGGGCCAGGTCACCGATGGCGGCGGAGGCCGTAACCACCAGCAGCGGGTACTCCGGGAAATGATGCTGGAAAAAGGTCAGGGTGCGTTCACACAGGCGCCGGGCCAGCTGGCTGCGATCACTATCATCCAGCACCGGACGCAGCCGGCTTTTGGCGGCACCAAAGTCTTTCACCGGGATCACGATCAGGGTTTTAAGGTTCATGCCGACACCCTTTGCAGCCGAACCGGTGCAGGCGCCCGTAGCTTCAGATTCACACCCGCCAGTGTCAGCACCTCACGTGCCAGGCAGGCCTTGTCGGCATCGCTGCACATGAGCGTCTGCATTGCGGCAGCTTTCAGACCGCACGCTTGCAGGGCTGTTACATCAGCACTGTCGCCGGCATCGATAACCAGGGTGTCAATCAGACCCTGGTAACAGTCCGCCACCCCCAGGTTGCTGCAGCTGTAGCCGGCCGCCTTGAGCATGCGATTCGCCGGCCCCTTCACGGTCTGACCACCGATCAGTGGTGATACCGCAACCCGGGCGGCGCGGGTCTTTTCCAGGGCGCTGCGGATACCGGGCAGTGCCAGCATCGGGCCGATGCTCACCAGCGGGTTGCTTGGACCCAGGATCACCAGATCCGCATCACGGATGGCGGCCAGCGCCTCCTCGGTCGGGCGGGCCTCTTCCAGCCCCTGAATCCGCAGTTCCAGCACTTCGGGCCGGCACTGCTCGCGCACAAAGTACTCCTGAAAAGACAACCAGCCGCGGGCGGTTTTGACCTCCGTCTGCATGCGGTCGTCGCTGGGCAGCAGGATATTGGTCGACACCCCCAGCGCCCGGGCGATGGTCTGGGCGATGGCGCTCGGGCGTACCCCCTGACGACGCAGCTCGGTGCGATAAATATGGGTGGCGAAGTCCTGATCCCCCAGGTACATCCAGTCATCGGACCCCAGCCGTGCCAGCCCCTCCAGGGTGCGACTGGTTTCATTCGCCAGCCCCCAACCCTTGTTGCGATCAATCAGGCCGGCCAGGCTGTAGGTCAGGGTATCGATATCCGGTGACACCCAGAGACCGTGGAATTCCTGGTCATCCGCCACATTACCGATGATCGACAGCTGCCCAGGCTCCAGCACTGCGGCAAGCCCCACCGCCAGTTTTGCACCGCCACCACCACCGGCCAGCAGGGTGACTTTCGGCGCCCGGGAATTCATGCCAGGCCTCCCGCCAGCAGCGACTGCGGCAAAGGCTCAAGCGCGGCGTCGGGTGACTCGAACTCATCGAAGAACTGCACCGGGCGGTAGAGCGTATTGCGACGCACCGGCTCGCGGCCCATGGCGCGCATCATGTCGATGAGCTCCTGGGGCTGCATTTCCTGACCATGCTCGCCACCGGCGGCGCGGGAAATGCTTTCGTTCATCAGGGTGCCACCCAGATCGTTGACCCCGGCCGCCAGCATCTGCTGCGCAAGGTCGGTGCCCAACTTGACCCAGGACGCCTGAATATTGTCGATCCAGCCATTGAGCATCAGCCGGGCAACGGCGTGCATGCGGATATGCTCGTGCCGTGTCGGCCCCGGGCGTACGCCCTCCACCTCCAGGTACAGCGGTGTCTTGTAGTGGATAAAACCCAGTGGCACGAACTCGGTAAAGCCGCCGGTCTTCTGCTGGATGGTACGCAGCAGCGCCAGGTGCGCCGCCCAGTGCTTGGGGCCGTCGATATGACCGTACATGATGGTCGCTGTCGTCGGCAGACCCAGGCGATGGGCGGTCTGAATGATTTCGACCCACTGTTCGGTGGTGAGCTTGTCCTTCGTCAGTTGCTTGCGAATATCCGTATCCAGAATCTCGGCGGCGGTACCCGGCATCGAGCCCAGGCCATGGTCCATCAGGTCCTGAATAAAGTCGGCGTAGGACATTTTGCTCTTGCGGGCGCCAAACCAGATTTCAAAGGGGGAAAAGGCATGGATATGCATGCCCGGCAGTACACTCTTGATGGCTTTTAGCATGTCACGGTAGAAATGCACCGGCAGATCCGGGTGCAGGCCGCCCTGAATGCATACCTCGGTGGCCCCCCTGTCCCAGGCTTCCTGGGCGCGGCGCACGATTTCATCCAGATCGAAAAACTCCGCCTCAGGATCATCCTTGCGTTTGGCAAAGTTGCAGAACTTGCATCCCATGTAGCAAACATTGGTGTAGTTGATATTGCGGGTAATCACGAAGGTAGCCCGATCGCCAACGCGCTGACGACGCACGGCATCGGCACAGGCGGTGAGTGCATCCAGCTCGGCACCCTCGGTGCCGAACAGCGTCACGCCCTCGGCTTCGTTCAACTCTTCACCGGCCAGGGCTCGCTGCAGAATTTCACGTACAGGCGCGCTCACCGACGGATGGAAAAGCTCCTGCGGCACGATGGGTGCCGGCACAATGTGGTGGGGGACAGCAGCATTCATGGCTTTTCTCCTGTTCAGTGACATTGCGCCAGCGCCAGACCATCGCCACGGGCGATGCC
>JBFGZM010000420.1:0-3080 GCA_041586815.1 Marinobacterium sp.
AAAACAGGCAAAAAAAAGCCACTTCGAAAAGTGGCGGAACGGACGGGACTCGAACCCGCGACCCCCTGCGTGACAGGCAGGTATTCTAACCAACTGAACTACCGCTCCGTTATGGTGGGCGAAGAGGGGTTCGAACCCCCGACCCTCTGCTTGTAAGGCAGACGCTCTCCCAACTGAGCTATTCGCCCATAACGCTGGCTTCATACGACGTTTCAGCACCTCGAAACGAAGCCCACTTTGAAAAGTGGCGGCGTGGACGGAAATGAATCCCCGACCGCACCTGTGAAGAGATGACAGGCAGCATTCTGACCTGTTAACCCTACACCGATCTTTCAAGCTTCCCACCGGCATAAAGCAAGTGGCGGAATGGACGGGACTCGAACCCGCGACCCCCTGCGTGACAGGCAGGTATTCTAACCAACTGAACTACCACTCCGTAGCCTGACCGAGGGAAGATTACACATCAACCGCCCCAGTGATCAACCGCCCCGAACAACTTGTTGCCTCAGAACGGAGTGCGAATTCTAATGATTTTGTGAGTGCTGTCAAACGTTTAGCGGCATTTTTTTTAAGTCATTTGCACATCGAATACTTTTCATACAGAAATCACGACATCCCCCATGGCGACTCCCAGGCCCGCAGCAGCGCCACCCTGCATTTCAACCGACAACACCCGCCCTCGCCATCGCCACTGATTACCGCCGCCCTGCGGATGCATCGCCCCTATTGCACAATCAAATCGCAAGCGGATAGAGTAAGCCGCATCCACAGACCCTGAGCGAGTGAGCAGCCACACAGGCGGCCCCACTCCACTACCCGGATCCGAGTAACACCATGACTCCCAGCGCCAGCACTGCCCAGGCACTAGATCGCTATATGGATCGTGCCATTGAACACCAGCTAGATCAGGCCGGCCGCCTGCCTCAGATCCCCTTTGACACACAATGGCTCTCAGACTGTTACATCAACGGCGCCGATGACGGCGAGATCACGCAATGGCGTCCCGTACGCCAGTCAGAAACCAGCGATCTGTTCGCGCGCATTGGCCAGGCACTGGAGCAGAAGATTCATCCCGATATCGTCACATTTTACAGCCGCTACTGGTCCGACCCGCTGCCCGCCCACCACCAGTCGAACTCACTGAGCCTATTGCAGCTGTGGAACCCTGAAGATGGAGAGCGCCTGCGCAGCAATCTGCTCGGACACGCACTGATGAAAACCCGCAAAAAACAGCCGCTAACACTGTTTTTCGCCTGCACCGAGCCCGACGACATGTTTATCAGCCTCAATAATGCCGACGGCACCATCTGGCTCGAAGCGCCGGGCAAGAAGCCGCTGCGTCAGATTGCAGACAATCTCGCCGCATTTCTGGACGCACTACAACCCGACACCATTGCGGATCAGGAGTAAATTATGTCCCGCTATGTACCGCTGTTTTTCAGCCTGATCGTTCTGTTCGCCAGCGGCTGTACCAGCCTGAGCCCGCAACAGATCGAACTTCAGCCCCAGATCGATACCCAGCAGCGTCTGCCCAGCGGCATTCAGGTCGAGCTGGATGCCAAGGACTTGCGCGCATCGCCGATCATCGGTCACCGCATCTCGCGCTTCGAGCAGAACGCCTTTATCACCCTGGCCCGGGATGCTCGTTACACCCTGCTAAGCAGTGCCCAGCAGGGTTTGCGCCAGATGGGCGTATACCAGTTTGGCCCCGCCACCGGGCAGCGCGGTCACTTGAAAATCAGCCTGTTGCTGGACGAGCTGACCTACAAGGCCAGCTCGAATGGCTCCCAGCAACAGGTCCGCCTGCAGATGAAGCTGCGCCTGGTAGCCCAGATGAATGGCCGCTCGCTGAGCGGGGAGTACAAATCCGAACAACGCTACCAGTCGCCCTTCACCCCCTCGGAAAGCAAGAATCAGGAGCTGTTCAACCTGCTGGCCAGCGACACCCTGACCCGCGCCTTCAACGACCCCAGGCTGTTGCAGTTTATCAACCAGCAGTATTAGGAGGCTGCCCAGCAATACTCAACCTGTTGCGAACCACCTGTATTATCGGACAGTCTCCCAGCTGCCCTCATTACCAGCCGACCGTCATGGACAGCAGTCGGCTGATCTGACACAGGGGCCGACCCGATTCACGCTGCCACTGGTTGAAGGCCTGCTGTACCTGCCGCAGGTCGCGCTGCGCCGTCGGCCTTTTGTCCACTATGCCCTGGGCGACCAGGGCCGCCACCACGTCATCGGTCAGCAGGAATGTATCCTTGCCCACCATGCGCAGGAAATATGGCCCCGAGTTGCCGCCCAACTGAGAGCCCTGCTTTTTAAGCAACCCCCAGAGGCCCACAATATCGTCTTCAGGCCATTGAGCCAGAAAACGCGCGAAGCTGCCGTGCTTTGCCGCCAGCTCCGTCACCATCATGGCATTGGCTCGTACCGACTTCAGCTTGCCAAAGTGCCGGATAAGCTTGTCGTTCTGCATCAGGCGCTCAAGCTGCTCATCCGACATCAGCGCCACAGAGTGCGCGTCAAATCCCCAGAACGCCGCTTCAAACGCCGGCCAGCGCGCATCCACCATCGAATGCTTGAGGCCCGCCCGAAACACCCGCCGACACATATCGGACAGCAACCGGTCATCGGTAATGGTCGCCAGCCGGCCTGGCGCCTGCGGCACTGGCAGAAGCGCCTCAATATCCTTGCCGGCGTGATGCTCAAGGACATGTTCGTACAGCCACTGAAAAGACTTCATCGCAGTTCTTCGCATTCCCGATATTTCATGCCTGCAGCCACAGCGCATGCAGCACCGCGCTATTGTGCAGTCGCGTATTCTTTTGCATTGGAAAAGAACGTATCATTTATCCCTTTTCGCCAATGGACACAGGCACTTCGCCAATAATGTCCCGCCAGTCGCAGTGCCTCGAATCAATCGCAACTGCAATGGAGTTCAGGGTTGCAACCATGCCAGTAATCAGAAAATCGAACAAGCTGATCAACGTCTGCTATGACATCCGCGGCCCTGTCCTGCAGGAAGCCAAGCGGCTGGAAGAAGAAGGCCACCGCATTCTCAAGCTGAATATCGGCAATCC
>JBFGZM010000421.1:0-3053 GCA_041586815.1 Marinobacterium sp.
CTCTTTGTAACCCCGGGCGAAGGTCACAGCTTCAAATCCTGTCCCCGCTACCAAATTTAAGAATGGGTAATCGAAATATACTGGTTCTTCGATGAAGGCTGAAGTCGAAAGATTTCAGCCTTTTTTCGTTTCAGTGCACAGGGTTTGGGCGCGATGAAGAGGTCAGGCGTCGGGCTCTGATCGCTAACTTCAGCACCGTTCCAGAACGGCAAGTAACCCGGCGGAGCCAAGGCGTTACTGCACTCAGCGGCTTGCTGGGTCAGGTAGTTCGGTGTCGCTGTCCAGACTCGCGGGGCCGGCTAGAGCTGTGCTCAGGTGAGCCTCAGTCCAGTGTCCGGCTTGCAGCTCCTGGGTGGCGGCGGGGGGAATCTATACCACCAGCCCTTGTTGCTCGGCTTCTCGGATCAGGCGGGATAGCGGATCCATTGTCTTGCCGGGCACCTGGGCCGCACTAGAGCGGCTTTGTGCTTCGCTGGTAGTGCGTCACACACGCTGTGCCTTGCGAATGGTGTGACTTTCATAGCACATCATCCCCTCTCGTCGAGCCCGCTGGGAAGCTACTGATCGGTATCGCCTGTTTTACCCAAACACAGCCGACGCCGTCTCTGCGTGACGATACGTCAGAGTCTCGGTCGTATTGGGGGGAATCAGCAGGACGTACATCAGTACCCCAGCCGTTCTGGAAGCCAGGTGACTACGCCCGGAACCAGCATGCATAGCAGCAGGAGGGCATACATTGCCGCGATGAAGGGCCAGCTTTCGCGCACGAGCTCGCCCATCTTGACCCCTGTGATACCGCAGACCACGAAGAGTATCACGCCAACGGGGGGTGTCAGCATGCCGATCACCAGATTAAGCACGAAGAGAAACCCAAAGTGCAGCGGGTCGATCCCGTATTGCATCGCGATCGGGTGAAGCAGCGGCACCAGCATGATATAGGCGGCGTTGGATTCCAGGAACATGCCGACTACCAGCAGTGTGACCGCGATCAGGCAGAGAAAGGCGAAGGGGTTATCGGTGATGCCCTGAAGCAGTGCTGCGAGTTTGAAGGGCAGCATGTCGATGGTGAAAAGGAACGTCACGGTTGAGGCAAAGGCGATCATGGCCCCGACGAGGGCCGAAGTTTTGGCTGCGGTCAGCAGGACCTCGGGCAGGTCGGCGAGTTTAAGTTGCCGCGTGACGAAGAAGCCAAGAAACAGCGCGTAGCAGACGCCGATAGCCGCGCCCTCGGTTGGGGTAAACGCGCCGGCGACAATGCCGCCGATGACGATGACCGGCATCAGGAATACCAGGAAAGAGCGGCGCAATTCGCGCAGGATGGTGCGCAGGGTGACCGGGTTGCCTGACAACGGATAGCCTCGTTTCCAGGCGATAAACCAGCACAGTGCCATGAAGGTGAGGAACAGGATCAGGCCCGGAATCACCCCGGCCATGAACAATCCGCCGACCGAGACGCTGGACCCGGCCATGAATGCATAGACGATCATCGCGCCCGACGGCGGAATGATCGGCCCCAGGTTGGCGGCCGCGGCAACGATGCCGGTGGAAAACCCCAGTCCGTATTGCTTTTTCAGCGAAGGCACGAGGGTCGAGGATAGGGCTGAGGCGTCAGCCACTGCCGCCCCCGACACGGATGCGAGGCCCGCGCCCGAGATGATTGCCACCTGTGCCAGACCGCCGCGCATCCGCCCGATGAAGGCGTTGGCGAAGTCGACCAGCCGGGTCATGATCCCGCCCTTAAGCATGAGCTCGCCCGCAACCATGAACAGAGGGATCGACATCAGTGGAAAGGAATTCACCGCATTCATCAACCGGGGCGGCAGCACCAGCAGATCAAACCCGGCAAGCCACAACCCCCCGAGAGCTGAGACGCCCAGAGAAAAAGCCAGTGGCATACCCAGAAAGGCGCATAGCAGGAAGGCTCCGATTACGAACAAGCTCATGAGGCAGACTCCGACGGAAACAGGGTCATCTGGGCAAGATGAAGGGCGCAATGCAGCGCACCGATGATGATTGGAAAGAAGAAGATGCTGGAGGTCAGGTTGATGGCGCCCAGCCGTTCAGACCAGGTGGTCAGCGCCACGACGATAGAGGTCCAGAAGACCACCAGCATCATCGCGGCGGCGAGAGCGTTGGTCGCGCGGGCGACTAGCGCCCGCAGACCCGGGGGGAAACGTTTGACCAGTAACTCGATGCCCACATGGGTGCCGTCGCGCACGCCCAGAGGGATGGCGAGAAAAATTGTCCATACGAAGGCGATTCGCGATACTTCGTCCGCCCAGTCGAACGAGCCGTTGAAGACGTAGCGCATGACCACCTGCGCCGACACGACAGTAATCATCACTGCCGCACCGAGGATCACCAGGTAACGCGCGCCGGTATCGGCGCGCGTCAGAATCAAGGTAAGAAAGCGATTTACCCCCATAGGATCACATACCAAGTTTGGCAGTCTCTGCGTCCAGCAGAGTGACCAGAGCCGGGTCGAGGCGGGCCTTGGTATCGGCTGCGACGCCAGAGGTCTCGGCGCGCAGGGCAGCCGCCAGCTCAGGCGACACTTCGTTGTAGGTCATGCCCTTTCCGATCAGCGTATCAAGGCCTGCAGCGTCCTGTTCGGCCGCCAAAGTGCGCTGATAGGCGATGGCGGTGTTCATGGCTTCACGTACCATGGTCTGGGTGTCGGCATCGAGCCCATCAAACCATTTCTTGTTAGACACGACCGAGATGAAGTCGAAGAAATGTCCGGTGTTGGACACGTATTTCTGCACTTCCGCGTAGCCCGCCACATTGATGATGGCAAAGGGGTTTTCCTGGCCGTCGATCACGCCCTGTTCCAGTGCCGAGTACAGTTCCTTGACGTCCATCGCCACAGGGTTGGCGCCCAGAGCACGGAAGGTGGCAAGGTGGGTTTCGTTTGGCTGAAGGCGGATCTTGAGGCCTTCGATATCTCCAACGGACACAACCGGGTGGTCGTTGTTGGTCAGCTGGCGGAAGCCAAGTTCCATGTAGCCCATGGATGTCATGCCCTCAGCGGCCATTTTGTCATCCAGCGCGGC
>JBFGZM010000422.1:0-3036 GCA_041586815.1 Marinobacterium sp.
TGCATCGTGCTGACCCACAACCATCAACTGGACCTGGAGCTGAGCGAACGCATCCTCAAACGCGGTGACTTCGACTATTTCGGCCTGATAGGCTCGCGCACCAAGCGCAAGCGCTTCGAGCACCGGCTGCGTGCCAAGGGCCTGGACGACACCCTGCTGGCCCGCATGATCTGCCCCATGGGCACGCCGGAGGTCAAGGGCAAGCTGCCGGCCGAGATCGCCATCGCCATCGCCGGTGAAGTGATTGCCCACTACAACGCCGACTTCGGGGCACAAAAGAAAAGCCCAGCCGAGCCACAGGCCCTGAGCATCTGCCGGCCGGCCTGAGGCCCAACGCTACAGACCCATTTCAAGCTTCAAGAGTGACGCACTCCATGACATCTGCACGCAAGGCTTACCGCGCATCCATTCTCCACAGCATCGCCGATCCGGCCGAGGTAGGTATCGAGGCATCCTATGAATACTTCGACGATGGTCTGCTGATCGTCAACGACGGACAAATTGAAGCTTTGGGCGAAGCCGAGTCTCTGTTGGCCGAGCTGCCGACGGGAACCGAGGTGATTGAGCATAGCAACGGCCTGCTGATGCCAGGCTTTATCGATACCCATATCCACTACCCGCAAACCGGCATGATCGCCGCTTACGGCGAGCAGCTGCTGGACTGGCTCAACAACTACACCTTCCCGGCCGAACGGGAATTCGAAAGCCCGGAGCATGCCGCCGAGGTCGCCGAAGTATTTATTCGCGAACTGCTGCGCAACGGTACCACCAGCGCTCTGGTCTTCGGCACCGTGCACAAGGCCTCGGTCGATGCCTTCTTCAGCGCCGCCGAGCAACACAACCTGCGCATGATCGGCGGCAAGGTGCTGATGGATCGCAATGCCCCGGACTACCTGACCGATACCGCCGAGTCCGGCTACCAGGATAGCCGCGAGCTGATCGAACGCTGGCACGGCAAGGGCCGGCTGCATTACGCTGTTACTCCTCGTTTTGCACCGACCAGCACCGATAAACAGCTGGCCAGCGCCGGGCAGCTACTGCAGGAATACGACGGTCTCTATCTGCATACCCACCTGTCGGAAAACCGCGATGAGGTGGAATGGGTCAAGTCCCTGTTTCCGCAGTGCAGCGGCTACCTGGATGTCTACGACCACTTCAACCTGCTGAGCGAGCGTTCAGTCTTCGCCCACGGCATTCACCTGTGCGACGACGAGTGCCGGCGCCTGTCCGAAACCGGCTCCGCCATCGCTTTTTGCCCGACCTCCAACCTATTCCTGGGCAGCGGGCTGTTCAACCTGCCGAAGATGGAACAGCACGGCGTTAACGTCGGGCTGGGTACCGATGTCGGCGCCGGCACCAGCTTCTCGATCCTGCAAACACTGAACGAGGCCTACAAGGTCATGCAGCTGCAGGGCGCCAAGCTGAGCCCGTTCAAGTCGCTGTACCTGGCCACCCTGGGCGGTGCCCGGGCGCTGCGCCTGGATGACCGTATCGGCAGTCTCGCACCTGGCAATGAAGCCGACTTCGTGCTGCTCGACTACCACTGCACGGCGCTGATGCAATACCGCATGCAGCAGGCCCGCACCCTGGACGAGCGCCTCTTCGTACTGATGACGCTGGGTGACGACCGCGCCGTGCGTGCGACCTTCGCCGCCGGCCAGTGCGTACACCAGCGCGACTGATCAAAAGTCCTCGGAGGCCGCGGTCATGATGATGGTTCTGCCACAAAAAAGCCCCCTGCCTTGCGGCGAGGGGGCTCTGGACAGCAGATCAGTAACCGGCCTAGCTGCTTTTCTTGCGATCCTTGAGCAGGTGCGAGAACACCGCATGCAGATCACCGGACGCGCCGTCATCCTGCAGGTTCAGTTTGTGATCGATATGATCCAGGTGGTGCATCATCAGTTCGACCGCGCGGGTCTTGTCACGCTGCTCAATGGCCTTGATCAGCTGGTTGTGCTCGTCGTAGGAGCAGTGCGAACGGTTGCCGGTTTCGTAACGGGCAATGATCAGGGACGTCTGGGAAACCAGGCTGCGCTGGAAGTTCAGCAGAGGTGCATTGTTGGCCATCAGTGCCAGCTGCAGGTGAAACTCGCCCGACAGGCGAATGCCGGAGCCACGGTCACCCTTGTCGAAACAGGCCTGCTCTTCCTTCACCAGCCGCTTCATGTTGGCAATCTGCTCGCCGGTGGCATGCTCAACCGCCAGTTCCGTGATGGCGCGCTCCACGATGCGCCGCGCAAAAGAAATCTGCCGGGCTTCTTCGAGGCTCGGTTCCGCCACCACAGCACCGCGGTTAGGCCGCAGCAAAACGACCTGCTCATGAGCCAGGCGCGACAGCGCACGGCGAATAATGGTGCGACTGACACCAAAGATCTCGCCCAGGGCTTCTTCGCTCAGCTTGGTACCCGGCGCAAGGCGCTGCTCCAGAATGGCATCAAAGATATGCGCATACACCACATCATCCTGGGTGCCGGTACGCGCCTCGCGCGGATTACCGCTCTGGCCGATGATCTGCTGCAATCGATCGTTCATTGGTGTGACCACATTTTGCTGTCCGGTACTTCGACTTCGACACCGCCGCCAGAACAGGCATCGCGGCTGCCAAGTACACAAAGGAATTGTTCAAGTGCGGTGAATAGTACACAGGACTCGAACAATTGTACACGCGAGATGAGAACAATAGGTGTGCATCGAAATCCAGCACCAGCGCCCCGGCATGACAATCACCGATGTGAAGGCATTTTGTCATCGGCCGGGCGCCTGCGACTCTGGAAACCCCAGTTTCCAGCTACAGTGCAGCCTGGAATCCATTTTCACACTTTTATAACTTCAAAATGGAATTTAACCACAGACCGGAGACCTCACTAAACCTTGATATTTTTGTATACAATCCTGGAATACAGCCGACTGAAACTTCAGTCCGGTATTGCAACGCAGGGATAGCCAGTCCATTACACCGGCGAGCAAGGCCCAGAGCCAACCGCTCTCAATACCCATACAACAGAAGGAGCACGCGTCGTGGCGAGCATTCAACAA
>JBFGZM010000423.1:0-3030 GCA_041586815.1 Marinobacterium sp.
CGCCAGAAAACCAGTACCAACGGAGTAGTCCTGGGGCGCCAAAGTAGAATTCTGGCGCCCGGGCTTCGGGCCCTATCATGGCTTTAACAGTGCGCAACGGGTTTTGCGATGCTCTTGTCCAGTTCCATCAATCAGAAGGGTCCTAGCCATGAAAACAAATAAGAAACTGTTCGGCGGTGCCGCTACCGCGATGCTCACAATGATGCTTTCATCCCAGTTGCTGGCTCACGGTGATGTCACGCCCCAGACGGTGGATACCGCAGGGCTTGAGGCGCTTGGCGAAGAATGGCTGGATGCCAACCCCTACGCCACGGATCATCCTGATCACGCCAAGGCGGTAGAAGTGGGCGCCTCGGCCTACAACCAGAACTGCGCCCGCTGCCACGGCCTTGAAGGTATTTCCGGCGGGATCGCCCCGGATCTGCGCATGCTCGAGCCGGGCATTGACGGCGATGAGTGGTATCAGTACCGCGTGGTGAACGGCGCGGTGCGCGATGGCCGCGTCTATATGCCAAAAATGGCGGACTATCTGAGCCAGGAAGCACTCTGGGCGATCCGCGCCTGGCTGGAGACCCGGTATGTTGAGCAATAGCCTCGGCGTTTTCCTGCTCGGCTGCGTCTGCCTGCTGGCGCAGCCTGCAGAGGCGCGGGAGTACGATGATGTCATCGCCAGCGGCTATGTGCGCATCGGCCTGTATCGTAACTTTCCACCCTACTCATACCTCGATAACGGCGTACCGGCCGGGGTGGATGTCGAGATTGGCAAGCGCATCGCCCACGGACTGGGGGTACGCTTCGAGCCCCACTGGATCACACCGGACGAAAATCTCGAAGACGACCTGCGCAACAATGTCTGGAAAGGGCATTATCTCGACAAGAACGAGGAGCAGCCCCTGGCTCTCAAGCAGCTGGCGGATGTGATGATGCGGGTGCCCTACGACCGCGACTATTCCTACATGCGCGACTCGACCGGCGAAGTCATCAACGAACAGGTGGTGATGTTCGGGCCCTACCAGAGCGAGAGCTGGCAGGTGGCCTATGACAGCGAAAAGATCGACCGGGTCAGCACCATGGCAGTGTTTCAGTATCATACCATCGGTGTCGAAATGGACAGTTTGCCGGCATTTTACCTGACCTCCGGTTTCCAGGGCCGCATGCGTGAACAGACACACCATTTCCCGTCGCTGCCTCAGGCCTTCGCCGCCATGCAGCGAGGCGAAGTGGATGCGGTAATGGGCATGCGCGGCGAGATCGATCAGCAGCTCAGCCAGGCAGATTCGAAGCGCTATCGGCTGGGTGAGAACGGCTTTCCCGACATGGGCAAGCAGAGCTGGGATCTGGGTATGGCAATCAAGCACAGCAACCGTCAGCTCGGCTACGCCGTGGAAGAAATTGTCGATGGCCTGATCCGCAGTGGCGACATGGCTCAACTCTACCGGGGGCTGGGCCTGGACTACGCGTTGCCGGCGTTTTACCGGGATACCGCGCACTGAGCACCCGGGCGTCTTTTTTCAGCGACTGCAGGGAAGCGGGCATGGCTTTTCAGGCGGCGGTGTTCTGAGTGCAGTCCCGGCCTGAGCGCTGCTCCCTGGATTGCCGGTCTGGAAAGAGATGAGTGTTTCGATCCCGGGTTTCGCGCCATGGAGGCATTATGACTGTCGCCACAATGACATCCGACAGCCCGCACTGGGTGCCGGGCCTTGCCTCTGGAAGCCACCTGTATTTCGATGCCCGGTATCAGCGCTGGGTGGTCAGGGCGCCCCTTCAGGTGGTGTTTCTCGACCCGCTTTCGCTACAGGTACTGCGCGCCTGCGATGGACGGCGCAATCTGTCGCAGATTGCACTCTGTCTCGAAGAGCTGGATCAAAGGCCGGACCGCGCCTGGCTCGAGGTGGTGAGGGGAATCGTGCGCCATTTCGAAGCCCGCGGAATCCTGCGCTGCACCTTGTTTGAGGGGCACTGTTATGTGACTCGCGGCCCCCAGCAGAGCCTCGCCGGGCGCCTGCTCGAGCGCAGGAGTAGTACCAAGTGACTAGATATCCGCTACCGGGAGGCAATTGTTCGTTTGGGCTTCACATTCAAGAATTCATGTCAGGTTCGGGAGCTCGTCCCGTATCGGATCTAATAAGAACGCATCCGTTAAGGAGACTGTGATGAAGAGATTTGGCCGCATCCAAGGCTTTTCCGTTACCACCCTGGTCGCCGCCATGGCGATGACCACAATGGCCCAGGCCGGGGTTACCGATGAGGATATTCAGAACGATCAGGCGACCACCGAGGACGTTGTCAGTTACGGCATGGGGTTGCGAGGGCAGCGCTACAGCCCGCTAACAAAGCTCAATACCGATACCGTCAAGGAACTTCGCCCCGTTTGGGCCTTCTCCTTTGGAGGCGAAAAGCAGCGTGGGCAGGAGTCCCAGCCCTTGGTGAAGGATGGCGTCATGTACGTAACGGCATCCTATTCCCGCGTTTTTGCCATTGATGTCGCCAGCGGTGACGAGCTGTGGCAGTACGATGCCCGCCTGCCGGACGGCATCATGCCGTGCTGCGACGTGATCAATCGCGGTGTGGCCCTCTACGGAGACCTGGTGATCTTCGGCACCCTGGACGCCAAACTGGTTGCCCTGGACAAGGACACCGGCAAGGTGGTGTGGAAAAAAACGGTAGAGGACTACAAGGCCGGTTACTCCCTGACCGCCGCGCCTATCGTCGTCAATGGCAAGGTTATTACCGGTGTTTCCGGTGGCGAGTTTGGTGTGGTTGGCAAGGTGGAAGCCTACGATGCCAGGACCGGTGATATTCTCTGGTCGCGCCCGACCGTTGAAGGTCACATGGGGTACATCTGGCAAGACGGCAAGAAAATTGAAGCCGGTATTTCCGGTGGCGAAGCCGGGAAAACCTGGCCCGGTGACATGTGGAAAAGCGGAGGGGCAGCCACCTGGCTTGGCGGCACCTACGATGCCGATACCAACCTGATGTTTTTCGGTACCGGTAACCCGGCCCCCTGGAACTCGCACATGCGCCCCGGCG
>JBFGZM010000424.1:0-3022 GCA_041586815.1 Marinobacterium sp.
GATCTGTCGCGCCTGCCCGAGGTGACTCAGGTCGATCTGGATGCGGTGCGCGATTACGAAATCTCGGTTGAGCTGACCCAGGACCGGCTGCGGGAATACGGTCTGACACTGGCGGATATTTCCGCCGCCATTGACGGCGGTTCCATCGACCTGTCGGCGGGCAACCTGCGTACCGATGGCGGCGATATTCTGCTGCGCTCCAAGGGGCAGGCCTACCAGCGCGACGACTTTGAACGGCTGGTGATCAAGGCCAATCCGGATGGCAGCATTATCCGGCTGGGGGATTTGGCGCGGGTCAATGACGGCTTTGAGGAAACACCGCTGCGCACTCGCTTTAACGGCCAGCGGGCGGCGCTGATCGAGGTCTACCGGGTTGGCAATCAAAGTGCCATCGGCGTGGCCGATGCGGTGAAGGATTACATCGCCGGGCAGCAGTCTGCGCTGCCCGAGGGGATGACCCTGAGTTTTTGGGATGACGATTCCGAGGTGGTGAAAAAGCGTCTTAATACGCTGCTGTCCAATGCGCTGCAGGGCGGCATTCTGGTGCTGTTGCTGCTGACGCTGTTTCTGCGCCCGTCCATCGCCTTCTGGGTGTTCCTGGGCATTCCGATCAGTTTCATGGGCGCTTTCCTGATGTTGCCGGTGTTCGGTGTCAGTCTGAACATCATGAGCCTGTTTGGCTTTATTCTGGTGCTGGGCATCGTGGTGGATGACGCCATTGTCACCGGGGAAAACGTCTACAGTCATATGCGCCGGGCCGAAAGCAGCCTGCACGCGGCCATTCGCGGTACCGAGGAGGTCGCCATACCGGTGACCTTCGGTGTGCTGACCACCGTGGCGGCCTTTCTGCCGCTGGCGTTTATCGAAGGGGGTCGCGGTGTGTTCTTTGCGCAGATTCCGGCCGTGGTTATTCCGGTGCTGCTGTTCTCCCTGATCGAGTCCAAGTTTGTATTGCCCGCACACCTCAAGCATATCCGCCTGCGTCAGCATACAGCAGGACAATCGCGGCTGGAGCGCTGGCAGCAGGGTTTCGCCGATGGTTTCGAGCGTGCGGTGCTGCGCTACTACCGGCCGCTGCTCAAGCAGTGCCTGCGTCACCGCTATGTGACCCTGGCGCTCTTTGCCGGCATTCTCATTCTGATCCTCAGCATGATTCTGAGCGGCTGGACGCGCTTTGTGTTCTTTCCGCGTATTCAGAGCGAGACGGCGCGGGCGTCGCTGACACTGCCCACCGGCACCCCGTTCGAGGTGACCGATCGCTATATCGTGCGCATGGTGGACGAGGCCCGGGCGCTGAAGGACAAGTACCGGGATCCGGTGTCTGGCGAGAGCGTGATACTGAACATTCTGGCGTCGACCGGCTCGGCCGGGGGCAGCTCCCACACCGGCTCCGTGCGGTTTGAAATTCTGTCGCCGGAGGAGCGCTCCAGCGACATCACCAGCTCCGAGCTGGTGCGCGAATGGCGCAACGCCGTGGGTCAGGTGCCGGGAGCCGAGTCCCTCACCTACCGGGCCGAGTTGGGGCGGGTCAGCGATCCGGTGGATATCCAGCTTAGCGGCCAGGATCTGAGCCGCCTGTCCGAGGTGGCCGACAAGGTCAAGACGCGCCTTTCGACCTATCCGACCCTGTTTGATATCGTCGATAACCTGTCCGATGGCAAGCAGGAAATCCAGCTGGAGCTGACGTCTCAGGGCGAGGCACTGGGGCTGACCCGGTCACAGCTGATCAGTCAGGTGCGGCAGGCGTTTTTCGGCATCGAGGTGCAGCAGGTGCAGCGCGGGCGTGACGACGTGCGGGTCATGGTGCGCCTGCCGGAATCGGAGCGCCAGTCGGTTGCCAGTCTGCAGGGCATGCTGATTCGTCTCGATGATGGCAGCGCGGTGCCGCTGTCCCATGTGGCGGCGCTCAAGCCCGGCAAGAGTCCGACGGCGATCTATCGCATTGACCGGTTCCGCACCGTCAGTGTGACTGCCGATCTGGACAAGGAAGCCACCAACATGACGGTGCTGGCCGAGGACATGCGCAGCTTCCTGGATGATCTGATGGTGCAGTACCCGGGCGTCTCCTACAGTCTGGAGGGTGAAGCGCGGGAGCAGCAGGAATCCTTCGGCTCGCTGCAACTGGGTCTGGCGTTCGTACTGTTCGTGATTTACAGCCTGCTGGCGATCCCGTTCCGTTCCTATCTGCAGCCGCTGATTGTGATGTCGGTGATTCCCTTTGGCGCGATCGGTGCGGTGATCGGGCACTGGATCATGGGCATGGATCTGACCATCATGAGCATGATGGGGCTCATGGCACTGATTGGTGTGGTGGTCAACGACAGCCTGGTGCTGGTGGACTTCATCAACAAGCGGCGCGCAGTGTCCAGTGGCAGCGAACGAGCCCTGTTACGCTCGGTGCTGGCGGCGGGGAGTTCGCGCTTTCGCCCGGTGCTGCTGACCTCCCTGACCACCTTCTTCGGGCTGATGCCCTTGCTGTTCGAGGAATCGACTCAGGCGCAGTTCCTGATTCCCATGGCGGTGTCGCTGGGCTTTGGCATTCTGTTCGCCACCTTTATTACCCTGCTGATGGTGCCGGTGAACTATATGGTGCTGGAGGATCTGCGCAGGCTTTGGCGGCGTGGGGCGCCGGAACCTGAAGCTCAGCAGCCCCCGGAGACGGCGGCAGGGTCCTGACCTGGAGTGAAAAATGGCAGCAATACCGGTGTTTCATCTGGCCTTTCCCGTGCAGGATCTGGCCGCAACCAAGGCGTTCTATGTGCAGGTGCTCGGCTGTGCCCTGGGGCGGGAAGCCAGTCACTGGGTGGATATCGATTTCTTCGGTCATCAGCTCTCGGCGCACCTGAATGCGGATGAGCGCAGCATGGCGACCAGTGAAGTCGACGGTATTGAGGTGCCGCTGCGGCATTTCGGCGCTGTACTGCAGCGCAGCGACTGGGATGCTCTGGCCGCGCGCATCAGGGCCGCGGGCGTACCTTTTCTGATCGAGCCGACACTGCGCTATGCCGGCAAACCGGGCGAA
>JBFGZM010000425.1:0-2989 GCA_041586815.1 Marinobacterium sp.
TACATGTGGGAGAGTTCGACATCCGGGTACTCGGCAGACAGCTCTGTCATGATTTCGCGCCACAGCACCGTCACTTCCAGCACATTGGCCTTGTCGACGGAGCACAGGCGCTTGTTGCGCGCCCGCGCTGCCTCGAACGCGACCCGGCCGATACGGCGGATTTCGTTTTCATCGTACACGTAGGTATTGAAACCTTCGCGTACACCGCCTTCTTTCACACGCACTCCGCGGGGCTGACCGAAATAGATACCGCCGGTCAGCTCACGCACGATCAGGATATCGAGCCCGGCCACCACTTCGTGCTTGAGGCTTGAAGCGTGGGCCAGCTGCGGGTAAAGAATCGCCGGGCGCAGGTTGCCGAACAGCCCCAGTGACGAGCGGATGCCCAGCAGACCCTTTTCCGGGCGAATGGCGAAATCCGGAATGCTGTCCCACTTGGGGCCACCCACGGCACCCAGCAGAATGGCATCGGCAGCCTTTGCTGCTGCCAGGGTTTCATCCGGCAGCGGCTTGCCGGTGGCGTCAATCGCAGCACCGCCGACCAGCTGTTCATCCAGCTCCAGCCCCAGATCAAACTTGCTGTTCACGCACTCGAGCACCTTGCGGGCTTCACGCACGATTTCAGGGCCAATACCGTCGCCGGGCAAAATCAGAACTTTCTTGCTCATGAGTGCTTCCTATTTCGTAGTATCGAACAGCCAGGGCGCTGCCGTGCTGCGGCGCGCCTCATAGGCATGAATATCGTCGGCATACTGCAGCGTCAGGCCGATATCGTCCAGCCCGTTCAGCAGGCAGTGCTTGCGAAAGGCATCCACACTGAATTCGATCTTGCTGCCATCAGGCGTAGATACCACCTGCTGCTCCAGGTCGATAATCAGCGAATAGCCTTCTGTGGCCTGGGCCTGCGCAAACAGTTCATCCACCACGTCCTCGTCCAGCACAATGGGCAGCAGGCCGTTCTTGAAACAGTTGTTGTAAAAGATATCGGCAAAGCTCGGCGCAATAATGGCGCGAAAGCCGAAGTCTTCCAGCGCCCAGGGCGCGTGTTCACGGCTCGAACCGCAACCGAAATTCTTGCGTGCCAACAGCACGCTGGCACCCTTGTAGCGGGGCTGGTTCAGCACGAAATCCGGATTGATCGGGCGCTGGCTCGCATCCTGATCCGGCTGCCCTTCATCCAGGTACCGCAGCTCGTCAAACAGGTTGGGACCAAAACCGCTGCGCTTGATCGATTTCAGGAACTGCTTGGGAATAATCAGATCAGTATCAACGTTGGCACGGTCCATCGGCGCGACAGTGCCCTGATGCAATGTAAACTTTTTCATGGCGGGTCTCCTTCGCGCTTAGTGTTTGACGAACTCGCGCACGTCGACAAAATGACCGGCAATCGCCGCGGCCGCGGCCATGGCCGGGCTCACCAGGTGCGTGCGACCCCCAAAGCCCTGACGACCTTCGAAGTTGCGGTTGGATGTGGAAGCGCAGTGCTCACCGGCCCCCAGCTTGTCCGGGTTCATGGCCAGACACATGGAACAGCCAGGCTCACGCCACTCGATACCCGCATCAATGAATATCTGATCCAGGCCTTCCGACTCGGCCTGCGCCTTCACCAAGCCCGACCCCGGTACGACCAGCGCCTGCTTCAGTGTGGTGGCAACCTTGCGGCCCTTCACAACAGCGGCGGCTTCGCGCAGGTCTTCGATACGCGAATTGGTGCACGATCCGATGAACACGCGGTCCAGCTGAATGGCCGTGATGTCCTGATCCGCCTGCAGCCCCATGTACTGCAGTGCACGGCTGTAGCCTTCACGCTTGACGGCATCGGTTTCGGCAGCAGGATTGGGCACCTTTCCGCTGACACCGGTGACCATCTCCGGCGACGTGCCCCAGGTCACCTGCGGCTCGATATCAGCAGCAGCGATGGCAACCACGGCGTCAAACTGTGCATCGGCATCAGATACCAGGTCTTTCCAGGCTTCGACGGCCCGCTCCCAGTTTTCGCCCTTGGGCGCATAGGGACGACCCTTGACGTAATCGACCGTGATGTCATCACAGGCCACAAGACCGACACGCGCGCCCGCCTCGATCGCCATGTTGCAGATCGTCATGCGGCCTTCCATTGAAATGCTGCGCATGGCCGTGCCACCAAACTCGATCGCATAACCGGTGCCACCAGCCGTACCGATCACACCAATCACGTGCAGAATCACATCCTTGGCGGTAACACCCACGCCCAGGTCGCCGTCGATGCGAACCAGCATGTTGTTCATTTTCTTGGTGATCAGGCACTGGGTCGCCAGCACGTGTTCAACTTCGGAGGTACCGATACCGTGTGCCAGAGTGGCGAAGGCACCGTGGGTAGAAGTGTGGGAATCGCCGCACACAACCGTCATGCCCGGCAGGGTCGCGCCCTGCTCCGGGCCAACAACATGCACGATGCCCTGGCGCAGATCGTTCATCTTGAATTCGGTGATGCCGAAAGACTCGCAGTTGTCATCCAGCGTCTGCACCTGAATGCGGGACACAGGGTCGCTAATGCCCTGCACGCCGCTGGAGCGATCGGTGGTCGGTACGTTGTGGTCAGGCGTGGCGAGGTTGGCATCGATGCGCCAGGGCTTTCGATTGGCGATACGCAGACCTTCAAACGCCTGGGGCGAGGTCACTTCGTGCAGCAGGTGCCGATCTATGTAGATAAGGGCACTACCATCGTCGTTCTGACGCACAAGGTGGTCTTGCCACAGTTTGTCGTACAACGTTTTACCGGCCATTTTTCGCTCCTCCCAATTCGACTCACAACGCTGCCCAGGGCTGAGCCCGCAGCGACATTGACGCATCCTATGCCAGACCAAACCACAAAACAAATTCATTATTTTTATAGATTGAATTCCAAACAGGAATACATAAACGTACGACCCGGCAGGCACCGGTGTAAGTTTCAATAACTCACAGGATCGATCCCACGAGTGTTGAAAACGCGGCAAGCACCGCCACA
>JBFGZM010000426.1:0-2989 GCA_041586815.1 Marinobacterium sp.
AGATGGTTATGTTCGAGCTGATATGCGGCCAGCATGGGGCAACGTACTCCCTGTCAGTGATGGGCCAGAGTATAGCGTCACACCGAGACACGTCTGTAGCGCGCGGGCGGGGTTTGCGGGGATTTTTTGCAGAAACAGGGCCAGGGTAAAGGAGAAAGAGGGCAAGGAGACAGTTGAAAGAGGGCAAGGGAGGAGCGCCGACGGGGAAACCTCGGCGGCGCTATCCCTGGGGCTGTGTAGTTACTTGCCCTGGGTCACGTAACGCAGAATCTCCACCACCTGTTCCGGCTGTTGCGCCCAGGCCATGGCGGCGGCGTCGACTTCCTTCAGCGGGTGGATGATATCGGCATCGTGCAATGTAATGTACGGCGTACCCAGAGCGGCCAGGTAGCCGGCATCGAAGGCGGCGTTCCACTGCTTGTACTGGTTGCCAAAACGCACCACGGCGACATCGGCGCTTTCGATCAGGGTCTTGGTGCGGATGGCGTTAACCTTGGATGACTTGTTGTCGCGCCAGAAGGGCTTGTCTTCCGCGCCCAGGTGATCGCCGGCGGCATCGGAGGCTTCGTGGTTGGTAACCGGGCCCACGAAGGTGACGGGCAGGTCCAGCGCCAGGCAGCCATCTTCAATGCGCTCGCGCCAGTCGGTGTGAATTTCGCCGGAAAGGTAGACGGTCCAGATCATTGTGGGCTCCTCGGAGTGCTTTTATGTATACAAAATGGGTGTGGATTTGTGCATTGTCCCGAACAAGCCGGCGCGCTGCAAGTCGGCTTGTTCCCACTGGCGGGTCGTGGCAGTCTTGAACTTTCAAAATTCGAGGGGCAAACGGATGCAGTCCTTGCTGATCGTAACCGAACTCCATGGCTTCGATGCCCCGACGGGCTGCCTGCGCGGCCGTTGTCACGATGGCCGCCTGCTGCAGGTCATGGCCGAGCCCGGTCAGCGGATCAACTGCGACCTGCTGGGGCAACTGCAGTGTCCGTTCTTCCTGCTCAGTGATCAGCCCGCGCAGGAGCTGGGTGACATGCTGATGCTGTCGCCCCGTACCCTGATCAGCGTGCCACCCTTTTCCACCGCCGAAGTGGCCGCCATGCTCGATAGCGGCCAGGCGGAGCTGATTCTGCAGCAAGCGCTGGGGCGCTGAGCGTCCAGGGGCTGCGGCATAAGACTTTGGTCTAATGCAGGCGCGCCAGTCAATTCGTATAATTGACGTGCTACAAATGAGGCTCCGAACCTTAGTCCGGCCTGGATAGTTTCGTTGCGCCTGCCCGTCTGCTGGCTGTCTTTCCGATAATTGATTCTTCGATCAATAAAAGTGCGAATAGCCCGGTAAATGTGTTTAGAGTTTGCTAGGCTGTCGGGCTTCTTGTCATGGTCGTCAGCTTTTTAAGCGGGACGGCCACTTTTGTGCCAGGGATGGGCCTGTCAGATGTCTCAGCTTCATGCCGCTTGCCGCGGCCTTACGCGAACTCCTGTTAGCAGCGGCTTTACGCTGATCGAGCTGCTGGTAACCCTGTCGATTGCCGCCATTCTGCTTACCATCGGCGTACCTTCGTTCAGTTATGTGCTGGAAGATTCGCGCATGGACAGGGGGGAGTCCAGCTTGGTGGACGCGATTCAGTTTGCCCAGAGTGAAGCGATCAAGCGTAACGCCGTTGTGGCCGTCGCTCCGGTATCCGGAGGTGACTGGAGCAGTGGCCTGTCGGTGACGCTCGGAGCCGAGCAGTTGCGACTGCTGGACGGGCTGTCCGGCGTAAGCCTGAGCTGCGTCGGAGCCTGCACGGTGCTGAGCTTTTCCGGCGCAGGTACCACCACGGCACAGACATTCCAGTTATGCAGCACGCGCGGCAGCAGCGGCCGCGAATTTACACTCTATGCCACCGGCAAGGTGAAGTCGCAAAGCTGGGGGGGCTGTGGTGCCTAGACCATCTGTGCGGCCTTCTGCGTCGCTGCCCGCCGGTATTGGCGGCTTTTCAATGATCGAAGTGCTGATTACCCTGCTGGTTTTTTCCATCGGTCTGCTGGGGCTTGGCACCATGTATGCCCATAGTCTTGCCATCGGCCACAACACTTATCTGCGCTCGCTGGCATCGATCCAGGCCGCTGATATGGATGAGCGTATTCGAGCCAATCCCTGGGCGCCGGTCGATGGCTATGTCCTGGACGGTACCCAGTGTGTGGGGCTGGGCTCCGGTGCGGCCTCGGTGGCCGTGCCTGTGGCGGCGCAGGATTGTGGCAGTGCCAGCTGCACCGCATCCCAGGCCGTGAGCTGGGATCTGTCGCAGTGGTGCAGTGCCAATATTAATCTGTTCGGCGGACTCTTTGTTTCGGCGGCGATCAGTAGCACCGGGGGGGACTATCAGGTGGATCTCAACTGGCAGGAGCGTGTATCCGGGCCGAACAATCAGCGCAGTATCGACAGTCGCGGTTTCAGCTACCGCCTGACCCCATGATCGGCACAAAGGATGTCAAGGTGCGAGCCAGACAGCGCGGCATGTCGCTGATTGAATTAATGATATCGCTGCTGATCGGGATGGTGCTGATTCTGGGGGTGGTGCAGGCGCTGATGATGAGTCGTTCTGCCCTGGTCAGCCAGGCGAGCATGGCGGCCATTTCCGAAAATGCCCGGGTCTCCTTCGAACTCATGCGCCGAGAGCTGCGCCTGACTGGCCTAAATGCCACCTCCACCAGCTGGCTCAGCTTCTCCCAGATAGACGATGCCGACCATGCCAATGCCTGGGTACTGAGTGCCGAGGGCGATGGCGCCACGGTGGAATACTGGGTCAACGCGGATAACGAGCTAGTGTATCGCCGTGACAGTGACACGCCCCAGGCGATGGTGGATGGTATTACCGGTATGGATGTGACCTTTGGTGTTGGCGATCCGAGCGATGGCAGCGTGCAGTATATGGATCAGAGCGGTATCGCCAGCCTGTCCCAGGACAATATCTGGGCCTTGCGTATCGATCTGGCCCTGAACGATCCCCTG
>JBFGZM010000427.1:0-2982 GCA_041586815.1 Marinobacterium sp.
CGATGAATTCCCCGCCGAGCCTGTTTCGGTAGTGGTTGCCTGGCCTGCCGGCGGTGTGCACGACACCGCAGCAAGGATCGTTGCCGAGCACCTCGCCAAGCGCCTGCCAACCCCGGTTGTGGTGACCAATGTGACCGGCGCAGGCGGCTCCACCGGCGTACGCCACGTCGAACAGGCCGATCCCGACGGCTACACCCTCGGCCTGATGGGCATGCATGCCCTGTCACAGAACTACATGAATCCCAATGCCACCGCACTCAGCGACCTCGAACCGCTGGCCTACCTGGGCCCTGAACCGGGCTCCATTCAGGTAAGCGCGGATTCAGGCATTGACTCGCTGCCCCAGCTGATCGAGACCCTGAAAAGTGAACCGGGCTCCGTCATCAATGGCAACGACTCACCCGGTGGCTTTTCCTACGTCATGGCCGCCATGATGGAGAGTGCACTGGATGTGAAACTCACCAAGGTACCCTATCAGGGCTTCGCACCAACCGTTGCCGCCATCCTTTCCGGCGAAGTCATGTCCTCGACACTGCCGGTGCCCCAGCTGGCCGATCAGCACAAATCAGGCCAGGTGAAAATACTCGGCGTGGCTTCCGAGCAACGACATTTCTTCGCGCCGGATGTGCCGACATTCCAGGAACAGGGTTTCGACTTTGTCGCCGGCGACTATTACATCTTCTACCTGCCCAAGAACGTGCCGGAAGAGCGTCGCAGCCGTCTGGAAACCGCACTCTATGAAACCCTGCTCGACCCGGCCTTTCAGGAGGCGGCTCAGAAGGCAGGCCTGATTCTTGAGCCCAAGAACAGCGCCGAGACCAAGGCATTTCTGACCCGTCAGGACGAAAAGGTATACCCCATTCTGCTAAGCGCCGGACTCGTGAAAGCACGTCAAAAATAATCCGCCGGAGGACCGGCAGCTCCACCGGCTGCCGGTATCAAACATGAAAGCGACCAACGATCCTGAAACGTCACCGCCCCTGTCATCGACGCCGGGCTGGATCAACCTGGGCGCCGGCCTGTTCTTTCTGGCCTGGGCCCTGCTGGGCTGGTTTTCACTGCTGAGCACTCCTGAACTGCTCGACTCCCTGGGCAGAGGACCCGATCCGGGCCCGGCTTTGCTACCCGTCGTGGTGCTGTCCCTGCTGACCGTCGGCGGTCTGGTCATTACCGGATACAGCCTTTTCCGGCACTACGGTCGATTTGGCCCCTGCGTGGCGGCCTGGCACCGGCACCGACTGGCACTGGCACTTGTCGCGAGCCTGGCCGCCCTGCCCTCCGTGATGACCTGGATCGGTTTCACCGCGGCGATTTTTCTTGTCCTGCTGGGCTGGATCTGGGTGCTGGGCCTCAAGCAGGACCAGCCCGGATGGCGGCTCGCGCTGATTTCCCTGCTGAGTTCGGCATTCATAACAGCAGCGTTCTACGCTGGCTTCGTCGTTTTAATCCGGGTTCCATTTCCCGGGCTCTAAGGAGGGCCGAATCATGCTGTTAAATGAATTCGCCGTCGCGATTTTTTCCATATTGTCCGACCCCAATGTACTTCTGCTGGCCGTCATCGGCGTTGCGGTTGGCATTATTCTGGGGGCCTTGCCGGGGGTCAGCTCCACTATGGCACTGGCCATCCTGCTGCCCCTGAGCTTCAGCATGGAGCCGGCATCGGCCATCCTGTTCCTGATCGCCGTCTTCGTCTCCAGCGTGTACGGCGGCTCCATATCGGCCATTCTGATCAACATACCGGGGACCCCCGGCGCGATCGTGACCCAGCTTAACGGCTATCCCATGACCCGCGCCGGACGCGCCGGCCACGCCCTCACCTACGCCCTGATAGCATCAACCCTGGGGGGCCTGATGGGACTGCTGTTGCTGGCACTGCTCGCCCCGCTGGTTGCATCCGCCGCCATGAGCTTTCGCAGTCCGGAATTTGCGATGGTGGCGGTATTCGGCCTGGTATTGCTGGCATATGCCTCCAATGGCTCGACGCTAAGGGGTATTCTGGTTGGCGCCATTGGCCTTGTCTGCGGCATGGTGGGTTTTGACAGGGTGACGGATACGCCCCGCTTTGTGTTCGAAACCAGTTTCCTGCAAGCCGGCATCGACCTGGTACCCCTGACCGTCGGCCTGTTCGGGCTGGCCGAGGTTATGCGTAACCTGTCCCAGGCGTCCTCGGGGGCGCCGAATCCGGCGCCGCCCGTCAAAAGCCTGTTTCCACCCTGGCGGGAACTGCGCGGACAATGGAAAGCCACGTTGCGCGGCTCTGTTATTGGCACCTTTGTCGGCGCCATACCGGCCGCAGGCTCTGCCATCGCCGTCGCGATCGCCTATGCGCAGGAGTTGCGTTTTGCACGCCAGCCGGAACGCTTTGGCAAGGGGGCACCCGAAGGTATTGTCGCGCCCGAAGCCGCCAACAGTTCCTGCATCGGTGGTGCCATGGTGCCCATGATGACGCTGGGGATTCCGGGCGATGCAATGACCGCAGTTCTCATGGGGTCACTGCTTATCCACGGCCTGAGGCCCGGGCCTCTGCTGTTCACCGAGAACCCGATGTTCGTCTCTTCAGTGTATGCCGCCCTCTTTATCGGTGTCATTCTCACCCTGGTCATCGGCCTGATGATGCTGAAATGGATCGCCGTCGTGATGCGGGTACCGCAGCGCATTTTGCTGGCTGGCATCGCCGTGCTGTGCGTCATCGGTGCCTTTGCCATCCGCAACAGCCTGTCGGACGTATATGTCATGCTGTTTTTTGGGGTTATCGGTTACCTGCTCTACCTGCTGCGACTGCCGGCCGCTCCCCTTGCGTTCGGCCTCATCCTGGGACCGATTCTGGAAGAAAACCTCAGACGCAGCCTGATGCTGAGCCGTGGATCCCTGTCGGTGTTTATCGAGCGACCTATCGCCTGTTCGCTGCTGGTACTGTCGATCGTGGCGATCCTGCTGCCACTGCTGTTACCGTACCTGTCACGCCTGCGGGAAAAGTACCGC
>JBFGZM010000428.1:0-2978 GCA_041586815.1 Marinobacterium sp.
CCTCAGTCTCTGGCTCTGCGTGTTGCGCTGGCTGCTGATCGCCTGGCTGCCGGACTCTCTGCCGCTGATGCTTCTGGCTCAGGTGCTCCATGCGGCAACCTTCGGATGCTTGCATGCGCTGGGGATTACCCTGGTACAGCTTTATTTTTCCGAGCGTGCCCAGGGGCAGGGGCAGGCTCTGTTCTCGAGTTTGGGTTTTGGCGTCGGGGGCGCTGGCGGGGCTCTGGTGGCCGGCCTGCTGTGGGATGCAGAGGGCTCCACGGTTGTCTTCACGGCCGCAGCTGCAGCAAGTGCTGTTGCAATTGTGCTGGCAATGATCTGGATTCGTCCGGAAAAACTGCAGCAAAATGAGCGTTAGATTTGTATTGCAGTGCAGTTATACTATAAATTCAGCTTGGTCAATCGATGCCCGGGGGCAGTATGAATTTCAAGATCGATGTGGACGTGACGCCCGATGAAATGCGCCGGGTTCTGGGTCTGCCGGACATCGCGGGCTTTCAGCAGGAAATGCTGGATCAGATACGGGAGCGCATGGCGGCAGGAGCGGAGGGGTATGATCCGCTGACGCTGTTCAAGCCCTACATGACCGGCGGTCTGGGTTCGATGGAAGCGCTGCAGCAGATGATGCTGAAGATGATGACTAATTACAAAGGGACGTCAAAGGAAGCCGGGAAGGCTTCTGATTGATGTGAGGTCCGATCGCGAATGAGTGGAAGCAACGAGAGAGTAGGTGCCTTGCGAATATTAAGAAAGTACACCAACCGTCGACTGTACGATACGTCCAAGAGTTGTTACGTGACGCTGGAAGACGTCAAGCTGCTGGTGCTTAGTGGCGAGGCGTTTCAGGTGCAGGATTCCAAGACCGGTAACGATCTTACGCGCAATATTCTGCTGCAAATCATCTCGGAGCAGGAAGCTGAAGGCCACGGTACCCTGCTGACCAATCAGGTACTGCAGCAGCTGATCCGCTTTTATGGCGACAGCATGCAGGGCATGATGAGTCAGTATATCGAGCAGAGTGTCGGAGCCTTCCTTGAGCATCAGGACCGTATCCGCGAGCAGATGCAGAACATGATGGGTGTGGCCAATCCGCTGACCGTCATGAATAGGCTGGCGGACCAGAACATGGCGATGTGGAACATGTTCAAACCGGGCGGTCGAGGGCCCGAGGGTGCGGAGGCTGAACCCGAGCCTGAAAAGCCGCAGCCGCAAGCGCAGGACAAGGCTGACAAGTAGCGCCTGGGCCCCTTGCTTGCAGCCCCATAAAGAATCGCCGCTTCAATGCGGCGTTTTTGTATCCGGCGTTTGGGCCCGGGCCTGATGTCCAGTGGCGTCGGATTCAGCGTTTAGTCGTCACGCTGCCTCAGCCACTTTGCAATATGGGGCGCCAGCAGCTTCTGGGCGCGGGTGCCGACGAAAATGCCGATATGGCCGGCGGCAACGGACAGGGCTTCGTAGTCCTGGCTGGAAATGTATTCGGCCAGCGGTGTGGAGGCTGAGGGTGGTACCAGGTGGTCCTGTTCGCCATAGATATTGAGCAGCGGCTGGTGGATGTTTTCCAGCTTGACGGCGCGACCGCCAATTTCGATCTGTCCCTGGATCAGTTTGTTGGCCTGAAAGAAGTCCTGAATGAATTGCCGGAAGGCCTCGCCGGCCTGGTCCGGACTGTCGTGTATCCATTTCTCCATGCGCAGATAATTCAGTGCCTTGTCCCGGTTCTGGAGCTGGCTGGGCATCTGTAGCTGCTTCTGGATACCCAGCCGCATGGGCATCAGGGCCCTGTAGGCATCGTTCAGCATGCTGCCGGGGATGTTGCCGTAGGTGTCTACCGCAAGGTCGGCATCAACCTGTTGCGCCAGGTGACTGAGCAGGTTGTCCGGTGTCTTGAAGTCCACCGGGGTGACGAGGGTGATCAGATTCCTGATCTTGTGCGGGTAGAGCGCGCTGTAGCACAGGCTGAAAGTGCCGCCCTGGCAGATGCCAAGCAGATTGATGCGGTCGTGGCCGCTGTGCAGGCGTACCTGGTCGACACAGTTGTCCAGGTAGTCATTGATATAGTCGTCCAGGTCCAGGTGACTGTCGTCGGCCGTGGGGTAGCCCCAGTCCAGCAGGTACAGATCCATTCCCTCAGTCAGCAGCTTGCGTACCAGGGAGCGGCGTTTGTCGAGGTCAACGACGTAGGGTCGGTTGACCAGTGCGTAGCAGATCAGCAGGGGCGTCCGGCAGGCTGTCGCGGGGGAGCTGGCGACGGGATGGTCGTTGCCTTCGGGTTCCGTGTGGATATAGTGCAGTAATCGGAGCCTGTCCTGGGTGTAGATCACCTCGGATGCGGACGTGCCCACCTCGACACTGCGGATTTCAGAGAGGGTTTCAAAACTGTCGATGAGCTTGCGGTGGTGAGTCTGTACTTCCTCGCGAATCTTGTCGCCGTCCAGATCGATGCCATTCATGGTTTGCGTTTCCTGCTGGGTGCGGTTCCGTCGGGCGCCTGGCGTATTTCGCTGCGCAGGGCATCAATCTCGGCTCGCAATGTAGCCATGGCCGCTGCAGTGTCGGGAGCTGCGGTATGTGCCCGTTGCATCTGGCGCACCTGCTTGCGCAGCAGGTGCGCCTCGCGTCGCAGTTGTTGTACCTGCTGGCGGCTGGCAAGGCCATGTTCGGCCAGACGGGCGTCGCGCAACTGTTGGGCAAAACGCTGCAGGCGCATGTGGGCATTGGAAATGCGTCCATGTGCCGTCTGAAAGGCCTTGCTGAAGGCCTGCTGTTGATAGGCCTGTTCATAGTGATCGACCCACAGGTCGTGCAGCGCGCCGAGAGACGTGACGGGGGACTCGGCATCCTGCAGTGTCGCGAGCATCTGGCTTGCTGCCTGTTGGTTTGCCGTGCCTATCTGGTCGAGATACTGCTGCAGCGCCTGCTGATAGTCCAGCAGCAATTGCATGGCCTCAAGTGCCTGGGTGCGGCCGCCTTCGGGTGCG
>JBFGZM010000429.1:0-2976 GCA_041586815.1 Marinobacterium sp.
ACTGCGAATATAACCATGCAGTTTGGCGCCAAGCCGCTGTTTGAAAATGTCTCCGTCAAATTTGGTGATGGCAATCGTTACGGCCTGATCGGTGCCAACGGCTGTGGCAAGTCCACCTTCATGAAGATCCTCGGTGGCGACCTTGATCCGTCCAGCGGCAACGTCTCCAAGGACCCGAACGAGCGCATCGGCAAGCTGCGCCAGGATCAGTTCGCCTACGAAGAGTTCAGCGTGGTGGATACCGTGATCATGGGTCATGAAGACCTGTGGAAGATCAAGGCGGCGCGTGATGCGATCTATGCCAAGCCGGAAATGACCGAGGAAGACGGCATCCTCGCCGGTCACCTGGAGGCGGACTTCGCCGAGATGGACGGCTACACCGCCGAGTCCCGCGCCGGCGAACTGCTGCTGGGTGTGGGGATTCCGGTGGAACAGCATTTTGGTCCGATGAGCGAAATCGCACCGGGCTGGAAACTGCGTGTGCTGCTGGCCCAGGTGCTGTTTTCGGACCCGGACATCATGCTGCTCGACGAGCCGACCAACAACCTGGATATCAACACGATCCGCTGGCTGGAGTCGGTGCTCAACGAGCGTAACTGCACCATGATCATCATTTCCCATGACCGTCACTTCCTGAACAGTGTCTGCACCCACATGGCTGACCTGGACTACGGCGAGCTGCGCCTGTACCCCGGCACCTACGACGAGTACATGACCGCCGCAACCCAGGTGCGTGAGCGTCAGCAAAGCGACAATGCCAAGAAAAAGGCCCAGATTGCCGATCTCAAGGCGTTTGTCAGCCGTTTCTCGGCCAACGCCTCCAAGTCGAAGCAGGCCACCTCCCGTGCCAAGCAGATCGACAAGATCAAGATCGAAGAGATCAAGCCGTCCAGCCGCCAGAATCCCTACATCATCTTTGATCAGGACAAAAAGCTGCACCGTACCGCACTGGAAGTGGAAGGTCTGGCCAAGCGTTTTGACGAAGAGCTGTTCTCCGGTTTCAACCTGCATGTCAGCGTTGGTGAACGCATTGCGATCATCGGCCCCAACGGTATCGGCAAGTCCACCCTGCTGAAATGCCTGATGGGCGAGCTGGAACCCAGTGCCGGTACCATCAAGTGGTCCGAGAACAGCCAGCTGGGTTATTACGCCCAGGATCATGCGGCGGATTTCGAAGACAAGGTCACGCTGATCGACTGGATGTCCCAGTGGGGCCAGAAGGGCGACGACGAGCAGATTATTCGCGGTACCCTCGGTCGTCTGCTGTTCTCGCAGAACGATATCAACAAGAGCGTGAAGGTCATTTCCGGTGGTGAGCAGGGGCGCATGCTGTTCGGCAAACTGATGCTGCAGCGCCCCAATATCATGCTGCTGGATGAGCCGACCAACCATTTGGACATGGAGTCCATCGAGTCGCTCAACCTGGCGCTGGAAAACTACCCCGGCACTCTGTTGTTCGTCAGCCATGACCGCGAGTTTGTCTCCTCGCTGGCCACGCGCATCATCGAACTGACGCCGACCGGTATCGTCGATTTCCACGGCAGCTACGAAGACTACCTGCGCAGCCAGGGAATCTAAGGCTTCGGCCACAGGCAGTGACCCAGCTGCAGGGAAGGGCCCGGCGTTTCCGCAAGGATTGCCGGGCCCTGTTTCGTTCTGGCTCTGTTATTCTTGGCGCGGGAACGAACAGGGGCCGACAGCGGTCTTCTGATGACTGCCCGCCGTGCCTGCCGGACATCGGTTCGCGGGCTTGCCCCGGCGCGGGCCGGAAAATTCAATGCGGGCTTGCGTGCAGTCCGCATCATTACCATCTGGAGGTAGCCTTATGGCGTTCAACACACTGACACCCGAAGAGCAGCACGTTATTCAGGAAAAGGGCACAGAGCGCCCCTTTACCGGCAAGTACAACGAGCACTTCGAAAATGGTCTTTACCTGTGCAAACAGTGTGATGCACCGCTGTACCGCTCCGAACACAAGTTCCCCTCCCATTGCGGCTGGCCGAGCTTCGATGACGAGATCGAGGGTGCCGTGGCTCGCCATGTGGATGCCGATGGTCGCCGTACCGAAATCGTCTGCGCCCACTGCGGTGGCCACCTTGGGCATGTGTTTGAAGGCGAAATGCAGACAGCAAAGAACATACGTCACTGCGTTAACTCCATCTCGATGAACTTCATCAGCGCCGAAGAGCTGGCCCGTGAAAGTGGCAGTGAATTGAAAAAGGCCTACTTTGCCGGTGGCTGTTTCTGGGGTGTCGAACACCTGTTGCAGCAGGTGCCGGGCGTGGAGTCCGTGGTGTCCGGCTACATGGGCGGGCCGTCGGAAAGCCCGACATACACCCAGGTATGCAGCAAGACCAGCGGGCATCTGGAAGTGGTAGAAGTCAGCTACGATGCCAGTCAGGTGAGTTATGAAACCCTTACCAAGCTGTTCTTTGAAATTCACGACCCGACCCAGAGCGGTGGCCAGGGGCCGGATCTTGGGCCGCAGTACGCGTCGGCGATTTTCGTAGACGATGCTGCAGAGCGTGAAACCATCGAAGGCCTGATCGGTATTCTCAAGGGCAAGGGTTACGACGTTGTCACCCGTGTGCTGCCCATGGCGCCGTTCTGGCGTGCAGAGGAGTACCACCAGGACTACTACGTCAAAACAGGCAAGACGCCGTACTGCCATCGCTACGAAAAAAAATTCTGACGGCCGCAGGATTCAGGCCGCCCCTGCGCCAGGCCAGGGCCCGGAGGGCAGGGGGTGGGCCTGAAAAAGGGTATGGATGGCGGCAAGGTGGAGTCGGCTATTTTAAAATAGCTATTGACGCGCCGGAGCGGCCATGTATAATTCAGCCTTACCTGAAAGTACGACCTATATTTATGCACACATTTTCGATGTCCTGTTTTAGAACTTCGTCCTGTTTTTCATAAGTAAGCGCCACTTTTAGTCCAACGACCTTTTCTTATAAAGGTCATTAAATTACTCTTGAA
>JBFGZM010000430.1:0-2969 GCA_041586815.1 Marinobacterium sp.
ATACATGCAAGATGAAGCCGCCTACACACCGCCCGCCATCTGGACCTGGGATTCACAGAACGGCGGCAAGTTCGCCAATATCAACCGCCCTGTATCCGGCGCCACCCATGAAAAGGACCTGCCGCTGGGCCAGCACCCGCTACAGCTTTACTCGGTGGCAACCCCCAACGGCGTGAAAGTCACCATCCTGCTTGAAGAGCTGCTGGCTCTGGGCCATGCCGGCGCCGAGTACGACGCCTGGTTTATCGATATTTTTGAAGGTGAGCAGTTTTCCAGTGGCTATGTGGATATCAACCCCAACTCCAAGATTCCAGCCCTGGTAGATCACAGCACAGACACACCCCTGCGTATTTTCGAGTCTGGCTCCATCCTGCTGTACCTGGCGGAAAAATTCGGCGCCTTTCTTGGCACCGACCCCAAGGCACGCGCCGAAACTCTCAACTGGCTGTTCTGGCAGATGGGCAGCGCCCCCTACGTAGGCGGCGGCTTTGGCCACTTCTATGCCTATGCACCGGCGAAGTTCCAGTACCCCATCGACCGCTTTACCATGGAAGTCAAACGCCAGCTCAACGTACTGGATCGCCGCCTGGCAGACAACGCCTACCTGGCGGGCGACAGCTACAGCATTGCGGATATCGCCGCCTGGCCCTGGTACGGTGTGCTGGCACAAGGCAGGCTATACGATGCCGGCGAATTCCTGCAGGTAGAGAGTTACACCCACGTACAGCGCTGGGCCGATGATATCGCCAGCCGACCGGCGGTGCAGCGCGGCCGCCGGGTAAACCGGACCTGGGGCGAACCGCAGGAACAGCTGCGCGAGCGCCATTAGGAGGCCGCCCGACAATGCTCAACCTACTGCGAACCACCTGAATCTTGCTGGTTTTTGTGCTGTTTTTCGTTAAATAGAACCACTATTCGCCTTAAAACACCGCAAAAATCCGCTCATTCAATCGCCGGGAGCGATTGAACGTGCAAACCCTGAAGGGGTGAAGCACAGGGATGTGCTGAAAAAATCAGCCGGTTCTCGCTACGGCCAGCCTCCTCAGACAGCCCCTCAGGCCAGCGATCTGGATACATAGCAGCGGATCTGATGCTGCCGGGCGGAGCAATCGCTGTACTGCAGTCTGCGTTCGCCCAGGCCGCAACCACGCCAATCGATGCTATGGTAAAGCGGGTTCGCAGAGCCTGCCCTCGCGAGCCCGGAACCGGATAAACTGATTACCGCCAGAGGTGCACCGTGTCACAGCAAAAACCACCGTCAATCATCGTTTTCGACGTCAACGAAACCCTGCTCGACATCACCCACCTTGAGCCCCTTTTTGCGCGCGTTTTTGGCGATTCGAATGTGCTGCGGGAGTGGTTTGCACAACTGATCCTGTACTCCCAGACCCTGACCCTGTCGGGCCTTTACACCCCGTTTGGCGAACTGGGCATGGGTTCGCTGCGCATGATTGCCTCGATCCATGACGTGGCGCTCACCGACGCAGATATCGATGAGCTGAAGCGGCGCATGAATACCATGCCGGCCCACCCGGACGTTGTTCCTGCCCTCAGCCGCTTGCGCGACGCGGGCTTTCGGATGGTCACCCTCACCAACTCCGCCAGCACGAGCTCGCCCACACCACTGGAACACGCCGGCATCAATGACTTTTTCGAGCACCGGTTCAGTGTTGAGGCGGTGCAGAAATTCAAGCCCGCCCCCGAAACCTACCGGCATGTGGCCCAGGCGCTAAATGTCGAGACATCGGACCTGTGCCTGCTCGCCTGCCACCTGTGGGACACGCTGGGCGCCCAGGCCGCCGGCTGTCGCGGCGCACTCGTCACCCGCCCCCACAACGCCCTCCTGCCCGCCAGCAATGTGCTGACCCCGGATCTCGTATCCCCCAGCCTGGGTGAGCTTGCCGAACAGATTATTCAGCAGTGGGGAGCAAATTGAGAAAAGATTGACGTTGCAGCAACTGGGGTATCGATGCCACCCAAATGTCTGTTAGGGCGCCGGCGGTTCCGTCACGCCGCCGTCTGCACGGCACCACTAGGCCACGCTACCCTGCTTGTGACGATCGCAGAGAGGCCCTGTGAAGTTACCGCCCACTCACCGCGGGTTATCCATTATTTTGAACGCAGCGTATACTTCAGCCCGCCCCTTTGGCCGTGTGCGAACAGGGTTCGTCTACTCATAACAGGGCAATAGCCGAGGAGCAGGTACCGATTCTTTGGCACTTGCAACTCTTCCATCACTCGAAGATATTCGTCATGAGCTCCTGGCGTTAGTGTATTCATCAGCCAGAGCACCATCCGGTACTCTAATGCGATGGGACAGTTAACAAGAGGAGTACAGGGATGTCAGTGCCCCACACCAACCTGGTTTGCAATCAATGCAATGCATCGGCCTCAACGCTACAACTCTACAAGTATCGGATCTATCTCGATGGTGATGTTGAGGTGCCTGTACGCAGCACCTTGGGCTGGTGCGAAGCATGTGCCGCCATCCGACCAGTCGAGCGATTTGACGATGCAGCTCAAGTTCGCGCGAAGCTGGAAGACATCGAGACCGAACTGAATCAGCGCAGTAGCTCCTGGCTCAAACGGCTGCTCAACCGTGCCTTGCCGGCAAGGCGCAGCTCACTGATCCAGCTGTCGAAAGAGCGTGGCACACTTCAGCACCGGCTGGCGCTGATTGAGAAGCGTCACGGCAACGAAGCTTGCCTGAACTGCGGTAGCCGCCGCCTGCTGCCGTTCACCGGCAATTATGAGCTGGCGCTGGGGGATGACTTCTTATACAAGGGCAGCAAACCGACGGGCTTTTTCCATCCGGGCTGTGGCGGTGAGTTTCTAGCTGAAGGGAGCGATATTCGGTTCCACTTTGCCCGAATTACCTACTGCTACAGCCCAGCGGGCAAGCTGCTAGAGGAACGAAGGATCTGAACCAGTGATAGCCGCAGATGGATACCGGAACGACATTGCACCTC
>JBFGZM010000431.1:0-2932 GCA_041586815.1 Marinobacterium sp.
GGTGCATGTGCCCGGACTGCCTTTCAGTCTTGCCGATGCGGCGCCGGAACAGGTACGGGCACGGGTGCCGGCGCTGGGCGAACACAGCATCGAGATACTGCAGCAGGCTGGCTACGATGCGTCCCGGGTGCAGGCGCTGGCAGAGGCCGGTGTGGTGGCGACCGCAGGGTCTGAAAATACGCGGGCCTCATCCACTGCCTGCCCGGTGTGAGCGGCCGATGTCTCGATCGCAAGCGGTGCATGGCGCGAGTGCTTCGCGCCAGCTTGCAGCGGCGGTGCTGTTGCTGGCGCTGGTGGTAGTTGCAACCCTTGGATTCAATATGTTTGGCGCGGGCTGGCTTAACTGGCTGGCCGGTGGCGCCCTGGCAGCCTACCTGGTGGCGATTGCAGATCGGCTGAGCAGGACATCCAGAGCTTTTGTGGTGCTGGCACTGGCAGGTATCGTCATCCTGGCCGTGCTTGGGCGCGACCTGATGGTGGTGCTGTTCGAGGGCGGAGCCAAGGCCTGTGTGTTTGCATCCTTTCTGGGGGCCGTCGGCATGTTGCGACAGGCCGCCGAGGGCTCTTGTCTGGTCGGGCGGATCGGGGCTCTGCTGATTCGTGTCCGCCCGCTCTGGCGCTACCCTCTGCTCTGTGGAGGGGGGCAGCTGTTAAGCGGTTTTCTCGCCGCCGGCGCGCTGAATATCCTTTGTACGGCGGTCTATCGGGGCAATGGCGACCTCGACACTAGTCGGGATACCGGTGTCCGGCAGATACGGGAGCGGCGCATGATCTCGGCCCTGCTTCGGGGGCATTGCATGGCGCAGTGCTGGGCGCCGACATCGCTGTTTGTGGCGCTGCTGCTGGCGCTCATGCCCGGACTCGAGCTGGACCGGTTATTGCCCTATTCGGGCTGCATGGCACTGCTGGCGCTGGGGCTGGGATGGGGGCTTGATCAGCTAGGCAGCCGGCGCCTGGCTCCCTCGGATGCGTCACGGGCGGCGTTGACGGGTATTCAAGCCGATACACCGCCGCTGTGGCCACTGGTCTTGCCATTGCTGCTGCTATTTATGGTGCTTTGTGGCCTTACTTTTGGTGTGGCGCGGGCCTTTCACATCAACTTCGTGCTGTCGGTGGTGATCGCCTTTCCGGCGGTTGCCTTGGGCTGGACGCTCCTGCAGAAAGGCGGAAAATACGGCAGCCTGAACGCGCAACAGGGCCTCAGGGGTCTTTGGTTCGAGGGTTTTGCGGGGCAGGGCAACGAGATCTGCCTGATGGGCTGCAGCGTGTTCATTGGGGTGCTGGTCGCCAGGCAGGTCGACCCCGGCATGGTCGTTGCGCTGATTGAAGCCGGCACGCTGGCACCAGCGGTACTGGTGTCGCTGTGCGTCTGGAGTATTCCGCTGCTCAGTTTGCTGGGCGTCAATCCCATGGTGACCGTAACCATTCTGGCGAGCCTGTCAGATGCCTTTGCCGTCGCCGACATCCCCGTGCTGCCCTTCGGCGTGGCGATTCTGGGAGCCTGGTGCATCAGCGCGGGGGTCTCACCCATTGCCCAGCCTGTACTGATTGTTGCGCGCAATATCCGCCGTCACGCAGGGCTTGTTGGGCCGCGGTGGAATGGCCTTTACAGTCTGGTGGTCTTGCTGGCACTGACGCTCTGGGTGTTACTGGTTTTTTGATTGACCTGGTGCCGGAGGAGCTTTCCCGGCCGGTTGCAGCGCCTCCAGGCGCTTGCGGACTCAGCTACCGGCGAGGCTGGACAGGTGCCCCAGGAACATTGAGAACAGCTCGGACTGGGTGCCGGTATTGAGCCTGGCGTGGATGTTCTTGCGGTGTACCTTCACAGTGCCTGCGCTGATGTCCAGCAGGTCCGCGATGGCCTTGGAGGAGTGCCCCTTGAGGATCAGTCCGGTAATCTCCTGTTCGCGATTGGTAAGCACGCCGCTGCCAAAGGTAGCGAGAGCATATTCCATGGCATTGCGGGAGTCCTCGTTGTGCACATACTCCGATGATTGCGCCAGCCAGAACTGGTGCACCAGGGCACTGATCACCGGGAAAACCTGGTTCAGGGTGTTACGCTCGGCCCGGGTAATGGTGCCCAGGCTCGATTTTCGCCCGAGCGACAGCGTGAAGCTGACGTCGTTTTCGAGCGGGATGACCAGAATGATCTCGTCCAGCAGACCGAATTCGTGGTAGCAGCTGCGGTAGTACTCGCTGCTCTCGAAGCGACTGGGGGATATTTCCCGCAGGCGGTACACGCCGCCCGCGAGCCCGGCCTGAATGGCGTTGAACAGCGGGTCCAGCAGGTATATCTGGTTGACATAGCGGTTCAGTGTCGGCTCCAGGTGCTGCGGAAGCGTGCTGAACACGACGATGGGCTTGAAGGCATGCTTGTAGGTGGCCATCAGCACGGGATCGAAGGTCACCACAGACTGGAGGCAGTCGTTCAGTACCTCGGGAAAGTTGCGCATCCGTATATGATCGATCAGCCGTGCCAGGTCCCTGTGCCAGCTCTGTGAGGGTGAAACGCCGAGGCCGACCTTATTCATTCGCTGTGAGCCAGAGTCGTGATTAATGGGTAACAGTACCAACTGTAGCACAGGATCTTATGTTCAGGTCATGCCTAAGCGTTTGAAAGTCATTGGGTTCTTGCCGATAAATCCGCCGTTGAAATCGAAAATGACCGCGGCTATCCCCTCGGGGGTATAGATGGTGTTTCAGGCCTGATAGTACTTTATCCCCATGGATCGAATCGATGGCGTCAATGCCATTGGGGATAACATTAATAAGGCTGAACACCGCGGGGCATTTCGCATGGCACATGATATCAATACATTGTGGGAACAGGACAAGGCGCATTTTGTCCACCCGTTCACTGATTTTTCGGTTTTCGAAAAGGAAGGCTGCGATATTATCACCGAGAGTCAGGGTGAATATGTTTTCGATGGCA
>JBFGZM010000432.1:0-2931 GCA_041586815.1 Marinobacterium sp.
CCGGAAACTGGATCAGTGCCCAGCTTGGCCGCAGCAATGGCTCCAAAGTGGGCCAGGCCATGGCCTGCAGCGGGTAACTCATCAACTTCGATGCCACCTTGAGGAGCCTCTCTGGGAGCCCTCCTGCGCGTTGTTCGCCCGAAGACCAGGCTCCCACATGTAACGGCAGCTAGAAACTGAACAGCTGGCGCTCAAAACCACAGCTGGATCAGTGCCCGGCTGCGATAGGCAACGACGGACTCGAAAAAGCCATAGGGCATGTAGGTCCAGCTGCGGCCATCAATATCCTGCGCGTTGGCGGCAAAAAGATCATCTGCATGGCAAAGATCAAGCGGTTCCAGACGGCAGAAGCGGCCGCTCAGGATAGCTTTTTTCCGGCAACGGTGGTGGCGACCAGTCATTCAGGGCGGCGCCAATGGGCTGCCCCTGGGAGTTTAGCCGCCAATTCTGGGGCTGGTCGGTCATGGACATCTTCGTTCCCTGGCAGTGCGTGCATTCGGTTCAGTTGTGGGCGGCCAGCAACTCGTAGCTGTGCAACCGGTCCTCGAAATCATGGGTGACGGTAACGATACCGATCTCGCTGGTGCCGTAGCGTTCGGCAATACCGTGCAGCCGCGTCTGGCACTGCAGCGGTGAGCCGCAGACGACCGACGCGAGGGTCTGATCAAAATACGCCTGATCAGAGGGGCCGAGTTTCGCCTTCAGGTCAATGGCTTCCCGGGGTGATTTAATCAGGTCTCGCACCCCGTGGCGGAACGCCTTTACCTTCCAGTACACCTGGGGCGCGGCCAGATACTGCGCTTCTTCCTGCGTATCGGCACAGACAGCCGATACTGCGATCAGCGCCTCGGGGTTCCCTGCGTGACCCGCTTGGCGCCAGGCACTGCGATACTCATCCACAATGCTCACGGGGCGGTCTTCGGGGCCAATGAACAGCGCCAGCGCCATTTTCATGCCCACCTGGCCTGCCAGTTCCGCACTGCCACCACTGGAACCCAGCATCCAGAGTTCGGGGCACGGCGACTCATCGGGCATCACCTGCAACGCATGGTACGGATGGTGGTCGGGGATGCTGCGGGTCAGGAAGCCCTTTAGCAGCGCAGCCTGCTGAGCGTAATGATCTTCCCGCGCCTGGGCGTAGGGATATGCCAGTGCATGACTGGCCAGGCCATCACCGCCCGGCGCACGGCCGATCCCCAGATCGATGCGCCCGGGAAACAGCGTCTCGAGCAACCTGAACTGCTCAGCTACCTTGTAGGGGCTGTAATGGGGCAACATCACCCCACCACTGCCGATACGCATGTGCCGGGTCATACTGGCGATGTGGCTGATCAGTATCTCGGGGCTCGGGCCTGCAAAATTGATGCTGTTGTGGTGCTCCGCCACCCAGTAGCGGCTGTAACCTGCACGCTCGCACGCCAGGGCCAGCCGGGCCGACAGCGCCACGGCAGACAGCGGTTGCACCTTGCCGGGAACCGGCGACTGGTCGATCACGGTCAATTTGAGTGTCATATCGCGGTAAACCTGAATCCTTTGGCTGGGAAGACCTGGCGCAACTGCCTGCAGCTGTGATTGCGACCAGACAGAGCTCCCGAGGGTGGACAAGACTAAAGCAGTCGGTCGCTTTTGGCCACGCCACCCGCGTTTACACATGCCGCCACGAAGCCACAAACCGTCAGCGGCGCAGCCACCAGACCCACCCTGCCAGCAACACCACAAGGCCATACACCAGCGCGTAGCACTGACCCGCCGGCCCGGAATGCCCCACCAGCTCGATCGCAAGCGCTGCTTCCAGCCAGGACCAGAACGGCATCAGCAACAGGGTTGTCACCAGGGCAACAGGCAGCAACAGCAATAGCCATAGCCATAACAATCCTCTGAGGATGCAAGGCAGTCTGTTCACCGCCTGTCATCACAGACCGGACGCGGCATGCTTACATTGATACTGTAATAGGTATAGGGCTTGCCACCCACATGGGGCAGCGGCACCCACCACAGCAGCCAGTCGGCGCTGTATTTACGCACCTCGACCGGCACCGCGGGCCAGCGACACTCCGGCGTGCTCAGGCTGACGCTGCGTACCTTTGCAGCCCAGTCGGGAATCCAGCGCGCATGCGCCTCGAAGCACGCCTGCCAGGCACTGCGCCCGGCGGACGAGCCGACTGCAGCCAGCTCGGCACCGCGGCAGTCCCCCACCCGCGGATGGATCAGGCGCACAAAGTTGTGCTCTGTATCCGTACGTCCCCGGGCAAGTTCGAGCCCCGTCGCATCCCACAGCATCACATCGGCCCCGGGGACAAAGCCCTCCTCTGCCTGCCCTTCCTCGACCGTCGCCCGCAGCGTCATCCACAAAGCCCCGTGGGTGGTACCGTGCCAGTAGCCGTAACCCAGCACCAGGGCGACGATCAGCCCCGCCAGCAGCAGCCACCGCAACGTGTTCAGTCTCCGCCGCAACTGCTGCACCCGGCATCACTGTCGGCGGTACAACTTGCACCGCCACAGCCGGAGCTGCAGCCAATATGACCGGCGCAGTAGGCGTTCGCGTTCCGCGCCTTGCAATCCAGCACATAGTGAAAGCCATCCGGGATAGCCAGCTGTGCATCCAGGGCGAACAACAGCGGCAAACCATGGGGGGTGCGCGGCGCAATATTTTCGCGCTGGCAGGACAGTTTCCAGGCCCGCCTGATACCCTCCTGCGCAACGGTGGCTGAGGACATCGCTTGCGCCGGGGTATGATGTACAAAGCGCCCAAATGCCCGATTGCAGAACGCCTGGTACTGGCGAGTATGTAAAATGAATTCGTGCCAGGCCAGGTCGACAGCCTGGGACGGCATCGCGACCAGGCGGCCCTGTGCTCCGAGACACAGATGAAAATACTCCCGTAATCCCGCCATGACTCGCCGGCTGTCCGCCTCGCCAAGGTGAGAATAC
>JBFGZM010000433.1:0-2931 GCA_041586815.1 Marinobacterium sp.
AAAACCTAATAAATAATGTATACGCTATTAAATTTTAGGTCAACAGGGCTTTTGGGTGCGACTAATGTTGCTTTAGGTGGTAATTAGGACGTATTTTTGCAGTATTTTACGGATTTTTAGCTGTTAAATTTTTTGAGCGATGTTGGAACTACGTTGAGGGTTTTTATTTTATAGAGTGTACGTTGTTTGTGTTGAGGAGGTGTCCGTGCAGCGCAAGGAAAATCAATGTGATGTTGCCCGTGTGCCTTCGCTCAGCACCGGGTTGGCCGGCTCCAGTGCAATCGTCAGCGGCTCAGTGGCGGGCGCCGTGAGGCGCGGCTGCACCGCTTGGGAGGGCAGTGGGAGCTGTCAGACCAGCAGCGCCTTTATGGGCGGGCCTTCTTTTAGCAGTGCTCTCAGACGCTCCAGCGCAAGCTGCAGCAGCTCGCGGCTGGGGGGTGGAGTGATGCAGATGCGTACCGCCTGGGGTGCCGGCTGGCTGCCAACGCAAAAGGGGTCGGCACCGATCAGGGTGACACCGCATTCGGCGGCTTGCTGCACGAAGTCGACCGCCCGCCAGGGTTCCGGCAGCGGCAGCCAGGCATGCAGGCCGCAGGGGTGAGTGTGGAGGTCGTAGCCGGCCAGGCAGTCACGCATCAGGGCCTGGCGGGCTTCCAGTTCCTGCCATTGCCAGGCGATCAGGGAATCGGCCATGCCGGATTCGAACCATTCGCAGGCGATGGCGCCCGGCAGGCTGGCCGTGGCCCAGCACTGGGCCCGCAGCCCGGCGCTGAGCTGTGTCATCAGGCTGGCCGGTGCGCGCAGGGCGCCAAATCGCAGGCCGCCGGCCAGAATCTTCGAGACACTGAAAATGTACAGTGATCGTTCCGGCGCAAGCTGGTAAAACGCCTGGCCGCGATGTGCCGGGGCCACGTACTGCACCCCATCCTCCAGCAACAGCAGATCATGGCGTCGTGCCACGGCGACGATGGCTTCACGCCGGGCCTGGCTCATCTGCGCTCCGGTGGGGTTGTTGTGCTCGGGCATCAGGTAGATAAGCCGGATACGCTGCTGCTGGCAGAGCCGTTCCAGGGCATCCGGGCGCATGCCCTGTGCATCCATCGGTACGGCCAGGTGTTTGAGCCCCAGCTGGCGGGCGGCGGCAATCATGCCGGGGTAGGTCAGGGCATCGGAGGCCACGGCTTCGCCGGGGCGGACCAGCACCTGCAGGGCCAGGAAGTCGGCATGCTGGCCGCCATCGGTGAGTACCAGCTCGTCCGCATCCATCGCCAGCCCCTGGGTACTGAGCCAGCGCGCAAGGCTCGCCCGCTGTGCGGCATTGCCCTGTTCGGGCTGATAGTTCAGCGCCGCCTGCAGCGCATCGGGCCGGTCGGCCAGGCGCTCCATCAGGGCGGACAGCTGCTGCTGGCGCAGTGGCGTATCGATAGGCACGCTCAGGGACAGGTCGATGCTGTTCTGATCGGCGGCGGAAAGATGGCGAAAACCCGACGCGGGTGCCTGTTGTGCACGCACCCGGGTGCCACTGCCGATCCTGGCCTCCACCAGGCCGCGCCGCTCCGCTTCGCGATAAGCGCGGGTAACGGTGCCGACGGTCACCTGCAGTGCATCCGCCAGCAGGCGCTGGGGCGGCAGGCGATCGCCCGGCTTTAGATTGCCTTCGGCGATATCGTTGGCCAGCTGATCCACCAGTGTCTTGTATAGCGGGCCTGTGTTGCGATCAGGCTCCGGCAGCCAGTGGCAGCGCGCACGTGCTCGCTCCTGAACAGTCATGATCGTCTCCCGGGCATGGTGTCGTTGTGATGGATTTGTAGGGGGTACAATCGATTGTATGCGTGACAAAACAGGAATTGAACCCTTTTGTTGGCCGAGCAATACTGAATTATGTCGCATGTGTTCAAGGTATTTGCCGATTTTAGTGGTTATTGTATCCATACAATTTCGGATCGACGGCTGCCAGCCGAGGTGAGTTATGTATCCAACCCGATTAGCCCATTCTGAAAAAGTCTTTGCCCTGTACGGCACCCGTGCCGTGCAGTGCACCTGCTGGCGGAGGGGCTCCGCATGAGTGCACCCGCGGCGGAACTGCTGGCACTGGTTGGCCCCATGATGCTGTTTGCCTTCAGCATGTCGGCGACCCCTGGTCCCAACAACATGATGCTCACGGCCTCCGGCGCGCTGTATGGTTTTCGTCGCACCTTGCCACACATTCTGGGTATCTCCATCGGGGTGATGGTACTGATGCTGGCCGTGGCGATGGGGCTGAGCGCAGTATTCATGCAGTGGCCGGCATTGCAACAGGGCCTCAAGGTCGTTGGCAGCCTGTATCTGCTCTGGCTGGCCTGGAAGATTGCCACGGCACCGGCGCCGGACCGGGTGAAGGTTGCCGCCGATGGATCGGGGCCGTTGACGTTCTGGCAGGCGGCGGCTTTCCAGTTCGCCAACCCCAAGGCCTGGGTGATGGCGATCAGCGCTATTGCCTCTTTCACCCTGAGCGGTGAGGCTTTCATCGCATCGGTAGCCATGGTGATCGTCGTGATGGGGCTGGTGAATCTGCCGTCGATAGCGCTTTGGGCAGGCTTCGGCGTGGCCCTGGGGCGACGCCTGAAAACCTCCATGCACTGGCGGCTGTTCAATCTGGTGATGGGCGGGCTGACGGCGGCCTGCGTCGGCCTGATTCTGCTCTAGTGTACTGCTTCAATCTTAGAGGCGCTTTTAGCGAGTCACCAGGAGGTGGGCCGCACGGCGCATTTTCGAAGGCATAGTGGGCCTATGTCGAGGAAATGCAACACTGCGGACGGCCTTCTGGCGGCTCGCCCGAAGGGAGCGCGCCAATTCGCGCCCAACTGCGTTGCCGCTCTTGGCAAGAGCCCCACTATTACCGGCGAACGGCGCCTTGCCGGACACAAATTGGCGGGCTCTATAAGCACCCAT
>JBFGZM010000434.1:0-2930 GCA_041586815.1 Marinobacterium sp.
ACCTTTGCCTGAATTTTTTAGAGAAAGAGCGCAAAACCGGACGCAAGTTTTCATCATGACCCGGCCTGTGCCCAGCAGGCTAGATCCAGCCTCAAGGCCCGGGTGTAACCAGCGCACAGCGGCCTGGCACCCACTGGCATCATCGTTCAGCCGCCACTGGCGCCAGAGCAACGCCGCCAATGCTTTTAATCTGTCAGTCAGCCTGCAATATCGCACCGCCGCAGCGCCCTTTGCTGCCCACGGGAGACCTCATGCACCGCTATCCGACACTGACTGCCCTGGGCATTGACCGCATTGACGCCATCGCATGCTGTACCCTTAAAGGAGGCCAGACCCGCGACGAGCTGAGAATCTACTTCCATGCCATCGAGGGCAGCACCCGGCTCCACAGCATGAAATTCAGCTTCCTGCGCCCTGGTGCTGATGGCAGCCAGGCCGCCGCCAAACTGCTCAGCGCACTGGATGAGCTGCAGCATCTCACCCGCCAGGGTCAGCCGGCTCCCACGCGCGAACAGCTGTTGGGCGAACTGGGCCAGCTCGAAAAGGTCGTCAGCGCCAAGCTCGAAGAGCTGCGCAGCAACCTCCAGCAATGGCACTGATGAAGCAGGTCTCCTTTGCTACACTGTCTGGGCATCACGGCCACGCTCGGGTAATCACATGCTCCCCATCAGTAGCGCCCTGTCGGCGGGTTCCGCACTGCTGCAACAGGCACAGTCAAAAATTGACCAGCATGGCGGCGAGCTGGCACAGGTGACGGACGCCAGCCCGATGACCCTGGCCGGCACCAGCATCGTTGATTCCCTCACCGGCCTGCAGCAGGCCGAAACCTATGCTCTCTCCGGCCTCCAGGTTATCCAGACCACCGACAACGTTATCGGTACCCTGCTGGATATTCGGGCCTGATCCTCGCATTCACTCATGCCGTCTACACTGAACAGTAACAGGCGCCGGTCCGTTATCGAGTGTGCGGCGCCCTTGGTTACTGATCCCGGTGGCAAAACCTACCCATGAGTCCATCCGACGCCAAACGCAAGCTCGCAGCCATTCTCAGCGCCGATGTCGTCGGCTATTCCCGCCTGATGGGCGAGGATGAACAGGCGACGGTGGATACCCTCAAACAATACCAGCAGGCCATTGGCCGGGTGATTGACCGTCATCAGGGCCGCATCGTCGATGCCCCCGGCGACAACATCCTGGCCGAATTTCCCAGCGCGGTAGAAGCGGTCAACGGCGCCGTCGAGATCCAGAAGGTACTGGAAGGCCGCAACCTTGAGCTGCAGGCTGAACGGCGCATGGAGTTTCGTATTGGTGTGAACCTCGGTGATGTGATCGAGGATGACAGCGGCATTATCTTCGGTGACGGCGTCAATATCGCCGCCCGCATGGAGTCCCTCGCCGAGCCCGGCGGCATCTGCATCTCGAGCTCTGTCTACGATGCCGTGGAAGGAAAGGTGCACTTCGGCTACGACTTCCTCGGCGAGCAACATGTGAAGAACATTGCCAAACCGGTGAGTGTCTACCGGGTACGCGCCAACGATCAGCATCCCGCCGCAAGCCCGGTTTCACCCCGGCCCCGCTGGCTGCTTCCAGCGCTGGGCACCCTCGCAGGCCTTGGTGCCGGGGCACTGCTGGTCTGGCTGCTTTTGCCTGCGCCACCCACGGATACGCCAGCACCTGCGGTGACGCCGGCAACGGAAACAGCACCACCGCCTGCACAGCCGTCTCCCTATCTGCTGGTGGGACAACTGGTTGATCAGAGCGGTATCGCCTCTGGCACCGGGCGCATCTACGGTCAGGCCCTGATCGATGCCAGCAACTGGATTAACGCCAATGGCGGCATTAATGGTCGCCTGATCGACCTGAACACAGTCGACACCTCCTATCTGGTTCCCCGCGCACTGGAAGGCTATCGCAAGTTGAAAGCGCAGAACGTGCTGGCGATCCATGGCTGGAGCACGCCCTCCACCGAGGCCCTGATCAGCGCTGTTGCCGAGGACGAAATACCCTACTTTTCAGCCTCCTACGCGGCTTCGCTAACCGACCCGACGGGCCGTGGTGCCGGTGGCCGCGCCGCACCGTACAATTTTTTCTACGGCCCATCCTACTCGGACGCCTGTCGGGGCCTGGCCCAATGGGCCAGCGAAGACTGGAAAGCCCGCGGCAATAGCCGTGCACCCCGCTTCGTCCATATGGGTGAAAACCATCCCTACCCCAATGCCCCGAAAAAAGCCTGTCAGGCCTACGCCACGGAACTGGGTTTCGAGGTATTGCCGGTCATTGCCATGCCCATGACGCCGGGCGACTTCAGCGCCCAGTGCGAACGCCTCAAAGCCCAGGGTGCCGATTACGCCTATCTGGCCAACACCACCGCCTCGGTTTCGGTTCTGCTACGGCAGTGCAAGACGCTGCAGGTGCCAACCCAGTTCATGGTGAATATCTGGGGCTTTGATGAAAACGTGATGCAGGCCGCCGGCGTCGGCGCCGACGGGGTGGTCTGGGTCATGGGCGCCGCCAAGTGGGGCGATGATGTGCCTGGAATGTATACCGTACAGGAAATTTCCAAGATGTCGGACCCCACCGGCAAGGTCTACCGGCCGGTTCACTATATCCGGGGGATCTGTTCGATATTTTACATCAAGGAAGCCATGGAATGGGCCGACCGAAACGGTGGCCTGAGCGGTGCCAATATCCGCCAGGGGCTTTACCAGCGCCAGGACTGGGTGCCGGCAGGGCTCGAAGGCGTCTGCTCACCGGCCAGCTGGACCCCTGAAGACCACCGGGGGATTACCCGGGTGCTGATCTATCGCAGCCACGTTTCAGGCCCGACCGACGCGTCCGTGGCGGACCTGATCAGCCAGGGCATTATCCGCATGGAGCGCGTCTACTCCACCGACATCCCGCGCCGACCCGAATGGCTGGGGCTCTGAAAG
>JBFGZM010000435.1:0-2911 GCA_041586815.1 Marinobacterium sp.
CGCCTCGCGCAAGCGCTGCGCCTGCCGGGCCTTGCCGTACTGGTGAGGGGTCAGTCCGGTGAATTGCTTGAACAGTCGGTGCAGGTGATACCGGCTAAGATCGGCGCATGCGGCGAGTTGCGCCAGGCTCGGCATCTGGTGCGCATTATCAATCATGTGGCACAGTGTGGCGATTTTTCTGCGCTGCTGCTCTTGTACCGAGCCCTGATTGGGCCAACAGCGCTTGCAGGGGCGAAAGCCCGCGTGTTCAGCTGCCTCTGCATTCGCATGAAAGCTGACATTTTCCGCTCGGGCAGTGCGGGACGGGCAGCTGGGTCGGCAGTACACGCCGGTGGTACTAACGCCGTAGACAAAATGACTGTCGGCGCTTGCATCGCGCCGCAGTACGGCGCTCCAGCGCGGATCATCGCAGGTAGCCTGCGCGTCCTGTCGTTTGTGTTTTCGTGGCTGCACTGCGCTCATCGCCTGGCGGCTCCGGTGGGGTAGCAATTGCGAAGTCAGCCCCACTGTAACGGTACGCTGCCCCAAGGTCACTCCGGGTCTTGCGGTCAAATTCGAGAATGGCGGCCAGGCAGCAGACTCCGTGCCGAGACAGGTATAAGCTTTTTTGCCGCCACGGTTGACCCACGCAGGCGATGCTGTATTATTCAGCGCCTCGAGGCTGGATGGCAGAGTGGTCATGCAGCGGACTGCAACTCCGTGTACGCCGGTTCGATTCCGACTCCAGCCTCCATTAATTCCCACTTTCCACTCCCTGTTTTGTCATCTTCCGGCGACGGTGTCGCTGCTTTAGGTTATCCTGCTGTTTTCATTGACTCTAATCCGTCTGCGCGGACGGGCAGGCCGACTGCCAATCACGCCAGATTATCCTGGATTACAATACGTATTGTGTATTATTGATATGAAATCAGGTTCTGACACACGCCAAAAAGTGTTCGTGGCCGCCGATCAGCTGCTGGAGCAGGGTCTTCGGCCGACACAGCAAAACGTGCGCGAGCTGATTGGCAGCGGCAGTCTGACAACGATCAACAAGGCGCTGGGTGACTGGTGGAAGTCGCTGGGTGAGCGCATTACGCGACGTAACCAGCACCCTGACGTGCCTGAAGCTGTATTGCTGAGCGCCGGCAAGCTATGGGATCAGGCGCTGGGCTATGCAGAACAGCGCTTTGTCGAGCAGCGGACCCAGCTAGAGCTGCAGTATCGCGAGCAGCTGGCGCGCGTCCAGCAGGACGACCTTGCCGTGACCTCCGATCTGCGTCAGCTGCAGGAGCAGAATGCCCGATTGCTGGAACGCAACGAGCAGCTGTCGATACAACTGGAGGCCAGCCAGACTGAACGTCTTCGGCAGGAAGAGCGTCTGATTCGACTGGTATCTGACAACGAAGAGCAGGCACGCCAGCTCAAGCAGCAAACGCTGCTGCTGGAGCGGGGGGGCGGGGATGCGGAGACCGAGCAATTGCTCGACCTGCGTGTTCGCCTGGGTATCCAGCAAGAAGACGGCAAGCGTCTGCACAGCAGTAATGAAGCCCTGGCCCAGGAAAATGCCGGGCTGAGGCGCCAGCTGCGAGAGCAGGAGCGCAGTCTGATGGAGCGCATCCACCAGCTAGAACTGGAGCTTGCCCGCCATGAAGGTCCGGCGCTGACGCGTCGCTAGTTGCTTTCTACAATACAGGGGGCTGGCGCCGCTTGCCTGGCCCCCGCTGATTCATTTCTGATCCTGCTGTCCGGGTATAAAAATGGATATAACACTCGAAGAAAATGCCAGTTACAGCACCATCGTGGATGCACTGCGGCGCTGCAGCGCCGAGGATGCCGTATGCTGCGGTACGGAAATATTGTTTAATAGCGCCAAGCAGGCGCTGGTGCAGGAGAAACTGCCCGGCGTGACGTTGCAGCTGCTGGATGCTGACGGCTATGCGATACGCCAGGTTACCAGCCGGCGCCGCACCGACCAGGCGCCACAGCCGGATCGCCTCAATGATCGTCAGATTGCGGTGATCCGGGCGCTGGAAAAAGTGTTGCGCCACTGTCAAAAAGAAGGCATTCAGCTGGTAGGCTACAGTGATGAACTGGTGGCGCTGCCGGCCCAGATCAGACCCGAAGCCATTGCTTCGGCCTGCGCGCTGGATGTGGAAACCTATGGAGCTTACCGGGGAGCCGAGGCAGTGACGCCAGACGCAGGCCCCCTGATTAACGATGTATTACCCTAGGTATACGTAGTTAACTTTTGAAATTTAAGGATATATATGGACCATATACGTGTGCTGCTTGCCGATGACCACCCGGTTGTCCGCGACGGTTTCCAGCGTATTCTGGAGTCTGACGAGCGTATCCGCATCATTGCCAGCGCGAGTAGCGGCCACGAGGCCTTTGAACAGTTTCGTGCCGTGAAGCCGGACATAGTCGTACTGGATCTCACCATGCCAAGCCAAGAGGGCGCACCTGACAGCTCATCCATCAGTGGTGGCATGGAAGCCATAAGACGCATTCTTGCCCATGACTCCCGCGCCCGGGTGCTGGTGCTGTCGAGCTGCGAAACCAGGCCCTACCCGAGCCAGGTGATTGGCGCTGGCGTCAAGGGGTACCTGACCAAGCGATGCGCTCCGGCCGAGCTGATTGAGGCTGTGGTGCGGGTGCATTCCGGCGAGCGCTATTTCTCACCCTCGATTCAGGATCAGTTGGACGATTCCAGCACCGACGGCTCTCCGGTCAATCAGCTGAGCTCGCGCGAACTGCAGATTTTCGTCATGCTCGCGGGCGGTCACTCGGTGGCACAAATTGCCGAAGAAGTGTTCCTCAGTCCGAAGACGGTGCATGCTCACCGCTCCAATATCAAGCGAAAGCTGGACCTCAAGGCCAATGCCGAGATCGTTCACCTGGCTATGCGTCACGGTCTTATCGACCCCTGAGC
>JBFGZM010000436.1:0-2892 GCA_041586815.1 Marinobacterium sp.
CCGTCGTCAGCGCATTCTGGTGGGCAGTGCCGGGGTCATGGCCGAACTGGGCCTGGCTGTGGCCGGTCTGCTGCTGTGGTCTCAAAGCGGTGAAGGTGTGTGGCGCGATCTGGGTTTTAATATTGCTTTTATCGGTGCGGTCAGCAGCGTGCTGTTTAATGGCAACCCCCTCATGCGCTTTGATGGTTATTATGTGCTCAGTGATGCGCTCAGAGTACATAATCTGAACGGTCGCAGCTTTCGTTATATCGGGTTCCTGCTTAGGCGATATGTCTGGGCCTTCGACCCAGTTGAACCTGTCGCCGGAAATCGCCGTGAAGCCTGGATTCTGGGCAGTTATGGTGTGCTGTCTTTTATTTACCGCTGTTTTGTTTATTACTGGATTTGCTATTATCTTTTGACACATTTTTTTGTGCTTGGGGTCGTCCTTTCGTTACTGGCTTTTCACCTGTTGTTTTTAACGCCGGTGTATAAAGCCGCGGTCGGAGTCTGGCTGGAAGCGCGCAGAAACAAAAAGCTCCCCCGTACGGCTTTCAGTACAGTGTTGATGTCTGGTTTGCTGGGCTGGGCGGTGTTCGGGTATCAGGGGAACCTGAGCTGGGCGCTGGAGGCGGCGGTGCAGATTCCCCCCCAGGCACAGGTAAGGGCAATGGAAGCCGGCTTTGTTGTCGTACCGTTACTGGCGCATGGCAGTCAGGTTGAACCCGGGGCACGCCTGTTTGAACTGGCTTCGTCGGAACTGAACATGCAGTATCGCGTGGCTCAAAGCGAGCTTAGCGAGTTGCGGCGGCTGTATCACCAGGGTCTGGGGCAGGATCGGAGTGAATCACGCAAATGGCAGGCACGGTTGGAGGCCAAGGCTGACGAGCTCCAAAATCTGCGTCAGCGCCTTGGCAGTTTGCAGGTGAATGCACAGACGCAGGGGCAGTTCGTTCACGCGGATTTGTCCAACCGCACCGCGCGTTTCATAGCCCAGGGTGATCTGGTGGGCTATGTACTGGAGTCCGGTGTACACCTGAATCTGATCGTGGCGGTGCGACAGCTGGCGGCGGACCTTGTGAACCTGCACAACCCGGAGGTGGAGGTACGCTTCGCGGCGACGCCGGACCGGCTTTTTCGGGCCCGGCTGGTACGTCACACAGCGGCGGCGACCCATGAATTGATGGATCCGGCGTTCGGTTCTGATCAAGGTGGCGGCATTCCGGTCGATATAAGAGATGATGAGCCCCGGGCGAAGGAGCGAATATTCTATTTCGAGCTCGAACTCGAGGCGCCCTGGACAGAAAACTACCTGCCGCGTCTGGCGCAGGTAAAGCTGGCGTTGCCCGGGGTGACGCTGTTTGAAAAATGGACAGTCTTCTGGCGTGACAGATTGCTTACCGAATTTGGCTGGATGTAGGTCAAGGAGTGTTGAATGCGGGTAATTGGTGTGCTGTGTTTGAGTCTTGCGTTGCCTGCATGGGGCGAGGAGCCGGCAGCCGCATCGGAGTTTGCGGCGGCGGTTCCAGCGGACCCCTATGGTGTGGGCAGCGAACTGCCCGCACTGGATTGCCTGATCACCCCTGGAAAGGTGGTCAATATCAGCAGCCCGGTGCCGGGGGTGATTGACCTGTTGCATGTTGAACGTGGAGACCTTGTTGAATCCGCAGCCCCGGTGGCCGATCTTGAGTCCGAGATTGAAAGGGCAACCCTGGCGTTGGCCCTTACCCGGGCAAAAATGGTAGCTGAATCCGAAGGGGAACGGGTCAACCTCAACTTCGATCAACTGCAGCAGGAACGCTTCGTCAAACTTTCGGCCCGCAACATGGTTGCACAGCGCGAGCACGATGAGGCTCAACGCTCACTCCAGTTGTCCCGCTGGCGTCTGCAGCAAAGTGAAGAACTGCGGCGGGTGCGCGAGCATGAATACCGGTTGGCCGAGGCACAGCTGCAGCAAAAACATATCCAGAGCCCTATCTCCGGACGGGTGGTGGAAGTGTTCCGTCATGCAGGTGAATACGTGGATGAGGAGCCGATACTGCAGGTCGCCCAGCTGGATCCACTGCGGGTTGAGGTCATCGTGCCCATGCACCTGTATGGGCGGATAGACGCCGGAATGACTGCGAGCGTCTATCCTGAAGTGGATCCGGCCCAGGCTTACGAAGCGACGGTGACCCTGGTGGACCCGGTTGGGGATGCGGCCAGCGGCACCTTTGGTGTGCGCCTGGAACTGGCTAACCCGGATGGGCAACTACCGGCGGGAATGAAGTGTGCACTTAATTTTGCCACTGTAACCATGGCCGCATCAGAGGACCCGGCGGCTACGGGGTTGGCAAGGCTCCAGGAGCCTTGAGTGGATTCAGGCGGCTGCTCTGCGCAGACACCGCCGCACAGGGAGACAAAGGCTGTATGGCAACAGGGAAACGCTGTTATTCCGGGGCGGAGGAGGATTTCGCATTCGAGCGGCTCGAGCCCCGTATCATGCTCTCGGCCGACCCGTTGCTTGAGCCGTTTCTGCCCCTGCTGATTGATCGTGATGGCGAGTCCCCGGCACCGGATGCGGGCTTGGGCGCGGCCGGGTCTGTGCAGCCTGTCGAGGCTGCGGATGTCCAGCCCGTCACGCTGGATGATTTCGCGCCGGGCAATGCAAGCGTCGGGCCGGATGAGCTGGCGGAGCTTGCGACGGATCTGGCTGATGCGCAGCCACCGGCCAGCGAGCTGATCGTGATCGATGCCGGAGTCGAACACCGCGATGCCCTGCTGCAGGATCTGCTGGCAAGCCGCCCGGATACCCGCTTCAGCATCCTGCTGCTGGAGGCCGGTGAGAGCGGTGTCGATCAGCTGGACGACTACCTTGGCGGGCGTGAAAACATCACTGCGGTGCATCTGTTGTCCCACGGCAGCGGGGATGGC
>JBFGZM010000437.1:0-2839 GCA_041586815.1 Marinobacterium sp.
GCTTCGGACTCCATGCGGTTCAGGTATTGCTTGACCATGCGCTCGGCGGTACGCGCCAGCAGTTCGCTGCGCAATTCGCCGCTGCTGTCGAACACGCCCCTGGTGGAGCCAAACAGGATCAGCTTCTCGGCGCCCAGCGCCTTGGCGGCTTCGGTGGCGACCTCTTCGATGGCGAGGTTGAACATCTCGCCGGTGGGTGAGTAGCCGATATTGGACAGCAGTATGATCTCGCCCTGATCCAGGTGGCGGGAAATGGCGGTCTTGTCGACGCGGCGCACTTCGCCCGTGTGCATCAGGTCCACACCTTCGTGGATGCCATAGGGGCGTGCCGTGACAAAGTTGCCGGAGCAGACGCGAATGCGCGCACCGTGCATCGGCGTATTTGCCAGCCCCATGGACAGGCGTGCCTCGATCAGGCAGCGCTGGTAGCCACAGGCATCGATCACGCAGTCCAGGGTTTCGCTGTCGGTGATGCGCATGTCGTGGTGCAGGCGCGACTGCAGGCCCCGTTCGGCCAGGCGTTGTTCGATCTGCAGGCGCGAGCCGTAAACCAGTACCAGGCGCACGCCCAGGCTGTTCAGCAGCACGATGTCGTGCACGATATTGGCGAAATTGGCATCCACCACCGCGTCGCCGCCGAGCATCAGTACGAAGGTCTTGCCACGGTGGGCGTTGATGTAGGGTGATGACTGGCGGAACCAGTCGACATATTGCGGAGTTTCGTTGGTCACGTCAGGCATCCGTTTTGCCGTGCAGGCAGTATTTCTGAATCAGTTTTTCCAGCACGCCGACCATGGGATTGATCTGGTCGTGACTGAGGTATTCGTCGGGCTGATGGGCCTGGTCAATGCTGCCCGGGCCCATGATGATGGTGTCCATGCCCATGCCCTGCAGGAAGGGGGCTTCGGTGCCAAAGGCCACCGCTTCGGCCTGGTGGCCGGTGAGCTGTTCGGCCGTGCGCACCAGTTCCGAAGTGCGCGAATTCTGGAACGGCGGTATACCCGGGAACAGTTCCTCGACATCGATCTTCACGCCGTAGGGCTGCTGCAGCGGTGCGAGGCGCTTGTGAATGGATTCGCGCAGCACATCGATGCTCATGCCCGGCAGCGGGCGCAGGTCGAACTCCAGCTCGCAGCGCCCGCAGATGCGGTTGGGGTTGTCGCCGCCATGGATGCAGCCCAGGTTCAGGGTCGGTACCGACACGGTGAAATCGCTCTGGCGGTACTGTTGCTGCAGTTCGCGACGAAAGGCAATCAGTTCGCCCATCACGCCGTGCATGGCCTCCAGCGCGCTGGCACCCAGGCTCGGGTCCGACGAATGCCCCGAGCGGCCGGTGACCCGCACCACATCCATCATGATGCCCTTGTGCATGTAGATGGGCTTGATGCCGGTAGGCTCGCCAATCACGGCATAGCGGGCCTTGGGACGGCCGGCCTCGGCCAGGGCCCGGGCGCCGCTCATGGAGCTTTCTTCATCCGCGGTGGCCAGAATGATCAGCGGTTGCTGCAGTGGCTGGCCGACAAAACGCCGAGCCGCCTCAATGGCGATCGGGAAGAACCCCTTCATGTCGCAGGTGCCCAGACCGTAGAAACGGTTGTCGCGCTCATCGAGCCGGAACGGGTCGCTTTTCCACAGCTCGCTGTTGCAGGGCACGGTATCGGTGTGGCCCGACAGCACCAGCCCGCCAGGGCCGGTGCCCAGGGTGGCGATCAGGTTGGATTTGCCCGGCTGGCCCGGTACCGGCATGACCTCGGTGCGAAAGCCGAGATCCGACAGCCAGCCTTCAAGCTTGGTGATAACGCCGAGATTGCTCTGGTCCCAGTCAGGGGACGAACAGCTGATCGACGGAGACGCAATCAGTTCGCGCAGCATGGTGACCAGATCGGGGAGGACGGCGGGCATGACAAACCTCGAAGGCAGATGACATGCGCTCTATTGTGCAGGCTTTGCGGGCACCGGTCTATGTGCCTATGGGCTTCGCCGCCGGGTACCCAAACAAAAATGGCGCCTTCCTGCGAAGGCGCCATTTGCGTTTGGCTGGCGCTGTATCGGCTTTAGCCGAACATGCCCTTGAACATGAAGAAGAACATGATGGCAAGGAAGGCGCCGGCCGGCAGGGTGATAACCCAGGATATAAAGATAGTCCCGACAACCCTCAGGTTCAGCGCCGCCAGACCGCGGGCGATGCCCACGCCCAGCACCGCACCCACCAGGGTATGGGTGGTGGAGATCGGCAGGCCGGTACCCGAGGCAATTACCACCGTTGTGGCGGCGGCCAGGGTTGCGGCAAAACCGCGGCTGGGGGTCAGCTCGGTGATGTTGTTGCCTACGGTGGCAATCACCTTGTGGCCGTACATCACCAGGCCGGCAACGATGCCGGCGCCGCCGAGCAACAGAATCCAGGTGGGCATCGAGGTTTTCTGCGCCACGGCACCGCCGGCGCTGACGACACCGACGATAGCCGCCAGCGGGCCGACAGCATTGGCCACGTCGTTGGAACCGTGGGCAAAGGCCATGGCGCAGGCGGTGAACATCATCAGTACAGCGAAGATTTTCTCGACACTGGAGAAGTGATAGTCGCGATCCGCTTCGGGGTTGGGCTGAATGTTACGCTGCAGCACCAGGCCCACCAGCATCGTAAAGATGCCGAAGCCTACGGAGTAGAGCGCACTTTCAGTCCAGCTCAGGTGCAGGCCGATGTGCTTCAGGCCCTTGGTGAAAGTCACCATGGCGATGATGAAGCCCACCAGGAAAATGTACATGGGGACGTATTTCTTGGCATTTTTGAACGGGTCAGCCGTATCCAGGATCAGCGCCTGTACCGTGCGGAACAGGAAGA
>JBFGZM010000438.1:0-2838 GCA_041586815.1 Marinobacterium sp.
ACGCGCGGCTGGCTGCGCTACCGTCTGCCCAAACGAATGATCCGGCGCAATTCTCATCCGGTCTGTGTCGGCCAGAAGCAGAAGTGGTTTCTGCTGCGCATGCTGAGCGAAGATCAGGCGGTGACCATTGACCACACCAGCTCGCCGGAATTTGATGGCTGGCGCTGGGTGAGCTACTGGTATCCCCTGGGGCAGGTGGTGTCGTTCAAGCGTGAAGTGTACCGAAAGGCGATGAGGGAACTGTCGCCCAAGCTGGCGCGAGTGGTTGCCCAGCAAAGAAAATAACAATATGGGGTGGGTCAATGCTCGAAATACTGCGCAAGATCGTGCAGGAGGTCAGTGCAGCGCCGGATCTTGATTCGGTGCTTGATCTCATCGTGCGCAGAATTCAGCGTGCCATGCGTACACAGATGTGCTCTGTGTATCTGTTCAATACCAAAAAGCAGCGTTACATCCTTATGGCCACCCAGGGCCTGAACAAGGATGCTGTCGGCGCTGTCAGCCTGTCAGCCTCCGAAGGCATCGTCGGGCTGGTGGGACAGCGGGCTGAGCCGATCAATCTCGAGGATGCTGCCCAGCATCCTGCATTTATTTATCTGCCGGGCACCGGCGAAGAACGCTTCCACTCTTTTCTTGGCGTCCCCATCATTCATCAGCGCGATGTGCTGGGGGTGCTGGTAGTACAGCAAAAGGAACGCCGCCGCTTCGATGAAAACGAAGAGGCTTTCCTGGTTACGGTTTCGGCCCAGCTGGCGGGGGTTATCGCCCATGCTGAAGCAACAGGCTCAATCCAGGATGTCAGTGGCAGTCACCGTGGTGCGGTGATCGAAAGTCGCTTCGAGGGAGTTTCGGCTGCACCCGGTGTAGCGGTGGGTCCGGCGGTGGTCATGGCGCCTCCGGCGGATCTGAATGCCGTGCCGGACAAGCCGGCTACCGATATCGAGGCCGAGATTCAGCTGTTTGTACGGGCTCTCGAGTCGGTACGGCATGATATTCGTGTGGTGGGGCGTACCCTGTCCAAGCGGTTGCGTACCGAGGAGCAGGCACTGTTCGATGTCTATCTGCGCATGCTCGATGACAATGCCCTGGCGGGGGAGGTGGTGGGCAAGATCCGTCTGGGTAACTGGGCTCAGGGCTCCCTGCGGGATGTGGTCAAGACGCATATTCGTGAATTCGATGCCATGGAAGATCCCTATCTGCGCGAACGAGCTACCGATATTCGGGACCTTGGGCGGCGTGTACTGGCCTATATGCAGGAAGCGGCCCCCGCGCAGATTGACTACCCCGACAATACCATCCTGGTAGCCGATGAGCTGACGCCGGCGATGCTGGGGGAGGTGCCTACCGAAAAACTGGCGGGGCTGGTGTCGGTGCATGGTTCCGGCAACTCTCATGCGGCCATTCTGGCGCGCTCGCTGGGTATTCCAACCGCCATGGGGATGCTGGATCTTCCCTATACCCAGATCGAGGCACGCACGCTCATTCTGGATGGCTATAACGGGCGGGTTTATGTGAACCCCTCGGATGAGATCCTGCAGGTTTATCAGGGCATCATGCGTGAGGACAGGGAGGTCGCGGCGGGTCTTGAGCAGTTGCGGGATAAATCCGCCGAGACGTCCGATGGCTATCGCATGCCGCTGTGGGCCAATACAGGTCTGGATATTGACGTGACCCGGGCGCTGGAACGTGGGGCCGAGGGCATCGGGCTCTACCGCACCGAGATTCCGTTCATGATCCGGGACTTTTTTCCCAGCGAGCAGGAGCAGATGCAGACCTACCGCTCGCAACTGGAAGCCTTCGCACCGAGTCCGGTCACCATGCGCACACTGGATATCGGTGGCGACAAGGCGTTGCCGTACTTCCCGATCAAGGAGGAAAATCCTTTCCTGGGCTGGCGCGGCATCCGCGTGACGCTGGATCATCCGGAGATCTTCCTGGTGCAGGTGCGGGCCATGCTGCGCGCCAACGAAGGGCTGGGCAACCTGCGCATCATGCTGCCCATGGTGACCAGCGTGCACGAGGTGGACGAAGCCAACCGCATGATCGACCGGGCGGTGAATGAGTTGCGTGAAGAGGGGCATGTTACCGAGCGTCCGCCCGTGGGCGTGATGGTGGAAGTGCCGGCGGCGGTGTACCAGGTGCGTCGTTTCGCGCGCCGGGTCGAGTTTATCTCCGTGGGGTCCAATGACCTGACCCAGTATCTGCTGGCGGTGGACCGCAACAACCCCCGGGTGGCGGGTCTTTATGCGCCCTATCATCCATCGGTGCTGCGGGCTCTGGAGTATATCGCCGAGGAAGCGCACAAGGAGAATGTGCAGGTGTCGATCTGCGGTGAAATGGCCTCGGATCCCTGTGGCGCAATCCTGCTGATGGCCATCGGCTATGACGTCCTGTCGATGAACTCCACCAATATTCCCCGGGTGAAATCAGCCATTCGCGGCATTACCCATGTGCGCGCCTGCGGCCTGCTCAGTCAGGTGCGGGGCATGGACGATGCCGAGGAGATTCACATGTTGCTGCGCACGACCCTGCAGGACCTGGGGTTGGGTCAGCTGTCGCGACCTGTCATTCCCGGGTAGGCCTCCGCATATCTTGCTGGCCTGCCTCAGCCGCCGATCAGCGGCAGTTGCAGTTCATGGTGTCGTGCGCCGGTGGGGCCTGCGGCATCAAAACTCTGTTCATGGAAGCAACTTTCCCCCCGGTAATTCTGCAGGATGACCGTGGTGGCCCGGGTGCCGTATTGAGGCAGCCGGATAAAGCAGGATGACAGTTTGCGCTCGAGCTCCTGGCTGATGCCGGTATCGGGCAGCTGGTCATCCGGTGCCGGATTGCGGCACG
>JBFGZM010000439.1:0-2833 GCA_041586815.1 Marinobacterium sp.
GTCCGACAATACTCAACCTACTGCGAACCACCTGAGTTTGGCTGTTATTTGTGCTGTTTTTTGTTAAATAGAACCACTATTCGCCTTAAAACACCGCAAAAACCCGCTCAAATCAGCCGGCTCTCGCGACGGCCAGCATTCTCGGACAGCCTCCTGGTTGGCCATTGATTCAGGCGCAACGCCGGCTCAGGACTGCCAGCGCACACCCTCCCGGTCTTCCCTCAGCTTGCCCCAGCGCCAGCCCGGGGCGAGATGCAGCGCATCCGGTGTGCCTTCGGGCAGCCAGAGCAGCATGAGGCCGCCCTGGTCACCGGAAACGGAACCTGCACCGCACACCTTGGCGGCGCCGCCACGCTGTTCAACCTCTTCGGCCAGGCGCACCAGCGGCGCCGGCACCACGCCGATGCGCGTCAGCAGGCGGTGGTTTTGCCGTACCGGCTCCGCCAGGGACTCCCCCTGCAGCAGCGCCTGCTCTACCCGGTCGGTGACATCGGCAAATTCAGTCCAGATGGCTGAACCGGAAAAGTTGCGCCGTACCCGGTCGACACAGGCCCCGGTGCTCGATGCCGGCGTTCCGGTAAAAAGCCAGAACCAGCCCTCCCCCAGCCCCTGCTCGGCCAGCGGCAAGCGACTGACCACACCGCTGCGCAGGCGTACCAGGCCGCCATGACAGACGGTCGCCGCATCAATGGCGCTGCCCTGGCCGTGCTGCAAGCGTTCACAGTGACGCACCTGCGTCACCAGATCATCGATATTTTCAAATTCGCCAAAGAGCGTAAGCAGGGCGGCAATCAGTGCGGCAGACGACCCCATGCCGGCGCCGATGGGGATATCGGAGTCGATCTTCACCCGTCCCCCGTGCAGATGCTCCAGCCCCGACAACAGACGCGCCATGTCCACGGCATAGAACACCAGTTCAGCGGGCTTTTTCAGGATCTGGCCAATGCTCAATTCGCCGCGCAGGTAGCGCTCGAAGTAGGAGTCCAGCCGCGTGCGCAGCGAATGAAACTTGTCGAACCCCAGCACATGGGTCTTTTCCCGGGTCTGCCAGCTTAATCTTGGCAGACGGTCGGGCTCAAAGCTGACGCGCATGTGGCGGTCCACCGCCAGCGCCAGCGCCGGCGCCCCGTAGACAACCGAGTGCTCACCACTGAGGATGATCTTGCCGGGGGCACAAACCTGTTTCAGCACACAACGTATTCGCGCTTGTGATGGGAAATGGCCGCCAGACGAAAACGCCCGGTGGTGATCGAGGGAATATCGTGGTGCTCGCCATCGCGGGGGTCCGGGTAGCGATACAGCTGCAGATACTCTTCGTAGCTGAGTTCCTGGCGCGCATCCAGCAACTGACGGTGCTTCTCGCGGTGCAACCCGCGCTCGTAGCCCTCCATCACCCGACCGGAAAAGAATTCGGCCACGCAGCCAGAACCGTAGCTGAAGAAACCGATGCGCTGACCCGCCAGATTCTGCTGGCAGTTTTCCAGCAGGGACGCCAGGCCGATATACATGGAAGCGGTATAGCTGTTGCCGATGGCCCGGTTGTACAGCAGGGTATCCTGGATCTGACTCTCAAGCTGCTCAGGCTCCAGCACACACTTGTTGAGCTTGGCCAGATGCTGGTGTGCCTTCTGCGCCATGCGCCCGAACGGCAGGTGGTAGCAGAAATGACCGAAGTCACTGAACCTCAGCGAGCTGGCGCTGCGAAAGCTTTCCCAGGCCTTCTTCAGCGACCGAAGATAGATCTTGGTGGAGAACTTGCCATCCACCAGCGCTGTGGCACGGTAGTTCGGGCGCCAGAAGTCCATGACATCTTCAGTGTAATTGCCGACTTCCGGGTCAATCTCCACCAGTCGTGGATCGGCGCAGATCATCATGGCCACCGCACCACAGCCCTGGGTCGCTTCACCGGGAGTATTCAGGTCGTAACGGGCAACATCGGAGGCCACCACCAGCACCTTGGTACCGGGCCTGCGCGCCACCAGAGCACAGGCCATCTGAACCGCTGCCGTGGCGCTGTAGCAGGCCTGCTTCAGCTCAACCACTCGACAGTTCGACGACAGCCCCAGCAGCCGGTGCACATAGACACCCGCGGCCTTGGACTGGTCAATACCGGTTTCGGTGGCGAACAGCAGTGTCGTTACACCCTCACCGGCACCGTCGGCCAGCAGCGGCATCACGGCATTGGCCGCCATGGTGACGACATCCTCGTCCGGTGCCGCCATACCCATTTTTTCCTGCCCTATACCGACGTAGTACTTCTCCGGATCCGTCTGCTGAGCCTCGGCCAGAGTGCGCAGATCCAGGTAGTAGTTCGAGGTATAGAAGCTGATTTCATCAATACCGACTGACATAAGTGGTTTTGTTCCTCAACGCTGTTCAAGAATCAGGTTCTGATTCCCGAACAGCGACGCGATATCCGGAGTTCCCAGCAGAAACATGGCGATTCTAAACTCTTTGCGCAGCTGTTCGATGACAGCAACCACGGCGTCCGCAGACTCCATGGCCGGGCGCAGAAAGGGCGCCGCCAGGCCGCACAAAGCGCCGCCGAGTATAACAGATTTCACCATATCTATCCCATCCCTGAGACCGCCGCTGGCGATCAGTGTGGCACGATCGGCATAGGGCCGGGCCAGCTGCAATGCCAGCGGCGTGGGTGTGCCCCAGTCCTGAAAGCGCAAGCCCGTCGGGTCCTCGCCACCGCTGCAGCGATGATGCTCGATACGGCTCCACGAGGTCCCGCCGCTGCCAGCAACATCGAACAGCGTGACACCGCGGGACAGGCCTTCGGCAATATCTTCCGGCGCCAGGCCACAGCCCACTTCCTTCAGAATCA
>JBFGZM010000440.1:0-2817 GCA_041586815.1 Marinobacterium sp.
CATCGCCTGCAAGTACCGGATGGCACAGCGACGGCAAAGGCGCTGGACTACAGCCTCAAGCGCTGGGCCGCCCTGACACGCTACTTGGATGAGGGCGCATTGCCGCTCGACAACAGTCGGGTGGAAAACCTGATCCGTCCCTGGGCGCTCGGGCGCAGCAACTGGCTGTTCGCAGGCTCATTGCGCAGCGGTCAGCGTGCCGCCGCGATCATGAGCCTGATCCAGTCCGCCAAACTGAACGGGCATGAACCCTATGCCTATCTGAAAGATGTGCTCGCCCGGCTTCCGACCTAAAAAGCGAGTGCGATCGGGGAGCTGTTGCCGCACAACTGGGCGCCACAGGGGGCAAGCGCCGACAAGGTGTCATCACCGTTCGCTTACCGAGAAAACCAGCTACAGCTTGCTGTACCGCCGGTTTGTGGGGCTCACCATCGACGATCCGGTGTGACACCATTCGAGTTTCAGCACCAACCGGGACCGCCGGCCGCAATACAAAGCGTAATTTCCGGGGTGAGAAACGCAGCAATGAGACCCATCAGTCCACCACGGATCCAGAGGCGCGCCTGGCCTGGAAAAACCAAGGCAGGGAATCACGGCTGGCCTAAACGGGCCAGCCGGCCATGGAAAACCGCCATGGACTCATCGTAAAAGCGGCCGCTTGCCTCGCGACCGGGACGGACGAGCGCGACGTTGCCGCCCGCCGAACTATTGCCTCAAACACCGAAAGACAGTTGGCGCAGACAGGAACTACGACACCCGGGGTTTTGTAAAAGCCTGCCGAACGAGAAATGTAACACTGTATGTCTCACGCGACGACAAACGGACAGGCGGCTCGGCCATCGACGTTCGAACCAGCCACCACGCGGATTATCAAGTCAGCATGCGGCTACGCAAGCAGGTGAAAGAGCCATTCGGATGAGGTCAGAAGATCGGCCCCATCCGGCAGGTGATGCTACGCGGACGGGACAAAGTGCATAGCCTATTCCAGCTGACAATGATGGGCTGGAACTTGGCCCGTATGCGGAACCTACTAGCCTAGTCCGCCTGTAGTCCGGATTGGGCTAACGGGGCTATAGATCGGAAAATACCCGAAAAATACGACTAAATCGTCAAAATTGATCAAGAAATAGACCGCCCCATACTATCAATCCGATTTTCAACAGCCGGCTAAGTCGCAGACAAGCCACCCCAACACAGTCATTTCCCGGCAATATAATCGGTTGCAATGCTGATCGTGCCCGCTTTGTATACCGCAGCTAGAGACGCTTCTGCGACCTTAGCCAATACTTTCGATTCGACAAGCAGTCCATGCTCGCTACTGAGTATTAGCTCAGCGCAACAGCAGCAAGGGAGTAGAAGTATTGTTCAGCATATTGCGGGTGGTGCTGCCTACCAGCAGCTGGCGAATACGTGAGTGGCCGTAGGCCCCCATCACCAACAGGTCGATATTGTTTTCGCCCTGATAGGCGTGCAGCACGGGTTCCACGTCACCGTTTTTAAGCACTGCTGTCACATCGAAGCCGGCCTTTTCCAGCGTCTCCCGTGCAGTATCCAGAGCGACGCGGTGCTCAGGCGTATCCGCCCCCACCATCACCAGGTGACAGGGCAGCCCGCGAAACAGCGGGCTCGCGGCCAGCATCTCGACCCCCTTGATCGTCGTAGCACTGCCATCGAACGCCAGCATCAGGCTGCGCGGCTCACTGAACTCCCCCGGAATCACCAGGATAGGCCTGTGCATGGTGCGAATCACGCTTTCCACATGGCTGCCCACCGGCATGCCCGGGCTGTGACTGTGGCTGCTGTGCAACCCCAGCACCAGCAGACGAATATCGTCTTCCAGTTCAGCCAGGCTTTCGGCCAGATCGCCGTGGCGCTGCATCAGCGCCGGCGCCTCAACACCCTTGCCCTGTGCTCGCTCGGCGGCGGCATCCAGCATGGCCTTGCCGGCTTCGATCGCCAGCCGGCCGCGCTTTTCATCCAGTGTGGCCAGTTCTTCCAGCAGGTGCTCGCGGCTCCCCAGACCAATATTGCCGCTAAGATCCACTTCCGCTGCGCTTTCACTGCGATCCAGCACATGCAGCAGAACGAGCGGTGCCTCCAGGCGTCGGCTGGCCCAGGTCGCACTGTCACATACCGCCGCCGAAGACTGCATGGCACCGATACAGGCAAATACTTTATTCATGGATGGTCTCTCCCTGTACAGCAATGAACGGGGCGCTTGTGCGCCTGCTGCGCCCTGCAGGCCGCAAGGGTCAACCATAACATGCCTGAGGGGCCAGAAAAGCCCCCCACGTTGGGGTTCGTGCCCCGACTAACCTTGCCTGCGCGGCAACCGAATCAGTGACCGATGAGATCGTCGGCACTGCCCGGTTTGTCATACTGACCGAAGCGGTCGACGATGGTGGCGCTGGCTTCGTTCAGCCCGCACACCTCGACCTCGGTGCCTTCGCGACGGAACTTGACCACCACCTTGTCCAGCGAGGAGACGGCGGTGATATCCCAAAAGTGGGCATGGGTGACGTCGATCACGACCTTGTCCAGTACTTCCTTGAAGTCAAAGGCGGCGATGAACTTGTCCGCCGAGGCAAAGAACACCTGCCCCGATACGCGGTATTCACGCAGCGACTGGGTGTCATCCACATGGCTGTCCACCCGCATGTAGTGCCCCACCTTGCTGGCGAAGAACATCGCTGCCAGCAGTACACCGACGAAAACGCCGTAGGCCAGGTTGTGGGTAAACACCACCACTACCACGGTCGCGATCATGACGATGTTGGTCGACAGCGGATGCTGCTTGAGGTTGCGGATCGAGTCCCA
>JBFGZM010000441.1:0-2812 GCA_041586815.1 Marinobacterium sp.
GACCGCAGATCAGGCCCTCGGCACCTTCCAGCGGCAAGGCGCAACAGCGACAGGCGGGTGAAATGCGAGGCATGTCCGCCTGGCAGTCAGAGCACAGGCCTGCACCTGCCTGGGGGTGAGTGCGGCAAAGATTGCAGGATTGATCAAAAAATAACCCGTAGTATTCCCTTGGTATATGCACTGGTTGACAGATCCTTCTGTCGGTTTATGATGGCTGCCTATTGTTCTCGTGGCGCCCGGTTGCGCCTGACTGAATTTTTGATAGGGATTCGCCAAGATGCAAGCCAAGGCCAACGTCCGTCACGACTGGACCCAGCAAGAAGTTCGCGCACTGTTCGAACTGCCGTTCAATGATCTGCTGTTTCAGGCGCAGACCGTGCATCGTCAGCATTTCAATCCCAACGAGGTTCAGGTCAGTACCCTGCTGTCGATCAAGACCGGTGCCTGCCCGGAAGACTGCAAGTATTGCCCGCAGAGCGGCCATTACAATACCGGGCTCGAGAAAGAGCGCCTGATGCAGGTGGACAAGGTGCTGGAAAAGGCCCGCGCCGCCAAGGCGGCCGGCTCTACCCGTTTCTGCATGGGCGCGGCCTGGAAGCATCCCGCGGAAAAGGACATGCCCTACGTGACGGAGATGGTGCGGGAGGTCAAAAAGCTGGGCCTGGAAACCTGCATGACCCTGGGCATGCTGGATGAAAGCAAGGCTGACCGTCTGGCCGAGGCGGGGCTGGATTACTACAACCACAACCTCGATACATCGCCCGAGTACTACGACAAGATCATCACCACCCGCACCTATCAGGACCGTCTGGATACCCTGCACCATGTGCGCGAGTCCGGCATGAAGGTGTGCAGTGGCGGCATTCTGGGGCTGGGTGAAACCGCCAGCGACCGCATCGGTCTGCTGTGTCAGCTGGCGAACCTGCCGCACCATCCCGAGTCCGTGCCGATCAACATGCTGGTCAAGGTCAAGGGTACGCCGCTGGAAAACGCCGAGGACCTGGATCACCTGGATTTCATCCGCACCATCGCGGTGGCGCGCATCATGATGCCCGAATCCCATGTGCGCCTGTCCGCCGGGCGTGAAAGCATGAGTGACGAAATGCAGGCCATGACCTTCTTCGCCGGCGCCAATTCCATCTTCTACGGCGAGTGCCTGCTGACGACTCCCAACCCCGATACCAACAGCGACCTGCAGCTGTTCAAGCGCCTGGGGATCAACCCCGAGCAGCGCATTTCCGAGTCCGATGAAACGCAGCAGGAACAGCTGATGCAGCAGGTTCAGTCCGCGCAGGACAGCTCGCACTTTTACCCCGCCTGATTTTCCTGTGCCCCGGCATGCCGCCCTGAATACCCAGGTGCGGCTGGGGCCCTAGCTGGAGTCTTCCATGTCCTTCGATCAGCTGCAGGCCGCGCTGGATCAGCGTGAACGTGATGCCCTGTACCGTCGGCGCCGTGTGCTGGACAGTGCCCAGGGGCCCGAGGTGCAGGTCGATGGCAAGCGCTACCTGGCGTTCTGCTCCAATGACTATCTCGGGCTGGCCAATCATCCGGACGTGATTCGTGCCCTGCAGCAGGGCGCCGATCGCTACGGTGTAGGCGGTGGCGCCTCCCATCTGGTGAACGGCCATGGCCGTGCCCACCACGCACTGGAAGATGCCCTGGCCGAGTTCACCGGCCGCGAGCGCGTGCTGTTGTTTTCCACCGGCTACATGGCCAACCTTGGCGCCATCAACGGCCTGCTGGGCAAAGCCGATGCGATCTTTCAGGACCGTCTCAATCATGCCTCCCTGCTCGATGCCGGCTTGCTGAGCGGCGCGCGCTTCCAGCGTTACCTGCACAACGATGTCGCGAGCCTGGAGCAGCGTCTGGCCAAAACAGCAGGGCGGCGCAAGCTGGTGGTGACCGATGGTGTGTTCAGCATGGATGGCGACCTGGCGCCACTGCCCGAGCTGGCTGCTGCAACCCGGGCACAGGACGGCTGGCTGATGGTAGACGATGCCCATGGCTTTGGCTGCATTGGTCGGGGCGGGCGCGGGATTGTCGATCATTTTGGCCTGAGCCAGGATGAGGTGCCGGTACTGGTGGGCACCCTGGGCAAGTCGTTTGGTACCTCCGGGGCCTTTGTGGCCGGTTCCAGCGCCCTGATAGAAACCCTGATCCAGTTTGCCCGTACCTATATCTACACCACCAGCATGCCGCCGGCGGTGGCCTGTGCGTCCCTTGCGAGCCTGCGTTTGCTGGAGACGCAAGACTGGCGCCGGGAGCATCTGAATGCGCTGATCGGGCGCTTTCGGGCCGGTTGCCAGCAGCTGGGCCTTAACCTGATGGATTCCCCCACACCGATTCAGCCCATTCTGATCGGCGAGGCCGATGCGGCGATGGCCATCAGCGCAGGGCTGGAGGCGCGGGGTATCTTCGTTGGCGCCATACGCCCGCCCACGGTGCCCGCCGGCAGTGCGCGGCTGCGCGTTACCCTAAGTGCCAGTCATACCGAGGCGCAGGTCGATGAACTGCTTGAGGCGCTGGGGCAGGTGATAGGAGCGCAGGTGGCTGGCGCCCGGCAAGGTGTATCACAATGAGCCTGCATATCGAGCGCAGCACTAGCCGCAGTGGTCGGCCAGTGCTAGTACTGCTGCATGGCTGGGGGCTGCACAGCGGTATCTGGAAACCGCTGTTGCCGGCTCTGCAGCACCATTTCGATACGGTACTGGTCGATCTGCCGGGCCTTGGGCGCTCCGCTGCGCTGGCGGGCCCTGTCAGCCTGCCAGCGGTCGCCACTGCGGTGCTGGAGCAGGTACCTGAGCGCGCC
>JBFGZM010000442.1:0-2783 GCA_041586815.1 Marinobacterium sp.
AACGGGCAGCCCGATATTGCAATCGGCAACGTCGTTGGAAGCAATATTGCCAATATCCTGCTTATTCTCGGTCTTTGCGCTGTCATCACTCCGCTGGCCGTGACACCCACAGCGCTTCGTCGCGACGCCGTCATGGTGATTGTGGCAAGCCTGCTATTTGTTGTCCTCGCTTGGGGCCGGGGGCTGGTCCAGACAGATGCTGCAATTCTGTTGCTGGTGCTGGCAAGCTACCTCGCATGGGCCTACTGGAGCGAGCGATACCGGTCAGCCCCTTCCGGGGCCGTACATCAGGCAGAAACCGCAGAGATCAATTTGGTACCGAAATCCCTGAGGTGGTCAACAGGCACGGCGGTGCTGGGTCTGGTCTTGCTGATCACAGGCTCGCAGTTTCTGCTGAAAGGCGCTGTCGGTATGGCTCAATTCATGGGCGTGTCCGAGGCCGTTATCGGACTCACACTCGTTGCGGTTGGCACCTCGCTGCCCGAACTTACGATCTCCGTTATTGCCGCCTTGCGAAAACACGCCGATGTTGCCGTTGGAAATATTCTGGGCAGCAACATCTTCAACTTGCTCGGCATCATTGGCGTTTCTACATTGGTTCAGCCGCTTGTACTGTCGCAAAGAATAGCCACCTTTGATCAGTGGGTCATGCTTGGCGTCGCCCTGGTACTTCTAGTGTTTCTCTACACTGGTCGCAGGCTAAGCCGACTGGAAGGCGGGATGCTGTTGATCGGTTATGCTGCATACGTCGGTGTCAGCTACACGGTCATTCCTGGCTAGACAGTACCGCCAGGCACAAGACCGCCCTGTCTCTTGGTTGCAGATGATGTTTGACCCGCAGGACATATTTTTCCAGTGCCAAAACAAGCATCTACTCAAGGGTACCGGGGTTCAGGTATCAATGCCGGTTGCCGGCATGCGAAAGCACACTCACATGCCCGCCATGGGCTGCATGCAGTGCGGCCAGGATGTCCGCTTTTTGAGAAAAACAGACACTCCTTCCAGCCGCAGGCATTGTCCAATATTGGAATAAGGCCAGGCAACCATGATTGAAATTCACAGCCCGCAAGACCTGGCACGCCTGCGGCGCCTTGCCCTGTCGGCACAAGGCCTGCTGCAGGCCAGACCCTATGGCTCAGGTCTGGCGGGGACACGCAAGGCGATTAACCATCTGGGGTATATACAGATCGACACCATATCGGTGGTGGAACGCGCACATCATCATGTTCTTTACTCCAGAGTGCCCGGATTCAAGCCACAAATGACCCACCAGATGCTGCTCGATGGAGACATTTTCGAGTACTGGTCCCATGCAGCCGCTTTCCTGCCCATCGCTGACTTTCGCTTCTCACTGCCCTACAAAGACGCCATCAAGCGCGGCCAGATCCACTGGTATAAAAACCCTGACAGGAAACTCATGGGTGAGCTGCTGGCACGCATAGGTTCGGAAGGCCCGCTGCGATCCCGGGATATGGAAACGAACAGCACCCGACGTGCCGGCTGGTGGGACTGGAAACCGGCGAAAAAAGCACTCGAACAGCTGTATATGGAAGGCGACCTTATGGTCAGCAACCGCGAAGGCTTCCAGAAAACCTATGATTTGACCGAGCGGGTACTGCCATCTGATATCAACGCGCAGATGCCACGCATGGATGAGTTTGCAGCGCACCTTCTAGACCAGCAGCTGCGCTGCCATGGATTTGCGTCACTCAGGGGGCTGACCTACCTGCGCCGCATCCCGCAACTGCGCACTGCAGTAAAAAACCTGGTAGACGCAAGGCTGGCAGAACATACGCTGGAACAGGTGCAGCTGAGCAGTGGCGACATTTTTATCATGGAGGCCGGAACCCTCGAACGCCGCCTTCCCCGCCTGAACAGCCGACTGCTGATTCTTTCACCCTTCGACAACAGCGTGATCCAGCGCACGCGGCTCAAGGCACTGTTTCAATACGACTACCAGCTGGAGTGCTATGTACCCGCGACCAAGCGCCGGTATGGCTATTTCAGCCTGCCGTTACTGTACCGCGATGCCTTTATCGGGCGGATGGATTGCAAGGCCCATCGAAAGACCCGTGAACTGGAGATCAGGTCCCTGCATTTCGAGCAACACCGTTTCGATGAGGATGCCTTGATTGCCGCTTTTGCAGACGCCATTGCGCAGTTCTGTCGCTTTCAAGACTGTGACAGCGTGTCTTTAACCCGGGTCTGCCCAAAATACCTGATCCAGTGCCTGCACCGTCGACTCAAGCCTCTGGGATGATGAAAGCCGGCCGTCCAACACCGGTTCCCGCTTCTGGCGACAGTATCAATACTTCAACAATCAGACAGGTTCTAATCAACCCGGCACCCGGCTCAGAGTTCGTTACGTATGGCATTAATCGTCGAACCCGGGCGCCCGGACGACAATCAGTACTCTCGGCGCCGGGATAAAAAAGCACACCGAGCCCCCTGCCGAAACTCAGCCCGCGAAGCCGTTACCTGCGTTAAACCCGGCAAATGTCCCTCCCCCTCCCCCGCCGGGCCGATCACATGCTTTCTCCATCAAGTCATCCGGCCGCCACCACGCGAAACCGGTACAGCGCCATACCTGGCGCCCACATAAAAAAGGCCCCAAAAAGGGGCCAAAAAGATCTGCCACCTTCTTGCCTTGGTGACGCAATCCCTCATTGTTCCGTTGAAACCATTGAACGCAGACTGAGCTTAGCCTTTACCCCTTGCTGATATTGATCAACTGGGACTGAGTGTATTCCAGCAAGCCATCCTGACCGAATTCGACACCAAGG
>JBFGZM010000443.1:0-2783 GCA_041586815.1 Marinobacterium sp.
ATGATGCAGCAATATTTGCGTCTCAAAGCAGACCATCCGGATCAGCTGCTGTTCTATCGCATGGGCGATTTTTACGAGCTGTTTAACGATGATGCCCGCAAGGCGTCGGAGTTGCTCGGCATTTCCCTGACTGCCCGGGGCAAGTCCGGTGGCAATCCGATTCCCATGGCGGGTATCCCCTACCACGCCGCCGATGGCTATATCGCCAAGATAGTGCGGGCCGGCGAGTCGGTGGCCATCTGCGAACAGGTCGGAGACCCGGCTACAACCAAGGGACCGGTGGAACGCAAGGTAATGCGTATCGTCACCCCCGGTACTCTCACCGACGAGTCGCTGCTGGATGAACACCGGGATAACCTGATCGTTGCACTGGAACAGCGGGAGGCAGATATTGGCCTGGCGATCCTTGACATGAGCGCCGGGCGCTTCAGCCTGATGCAGGTCAGCGATGATAACAGCCTGCAGGCCGAGCTTGAGCGCCTCAAGCCCGCCGAGGTGCTGTACAACGAGGAAAGCCCGCTGGCAGCGCTGCTGGAAAAGCGCCCGGGCCAGCGTCCCCAGGCGCCGTGGAACTTCGAGCTGGATACGGCCGAGCGCCTGTTGTGCCAGCAGTTCAACACCCATGACCTGTCCGGCTTTGGCTGTGACCATCTGCCGGTGGCTCTGGCAGCAGCGGGCTGCCTGCTGCAATATGCCCGCGATACCCAGCGTGGCGCCCTGCCCCATATTCGCCGCATTCAGGTGGAACAGCAGAACGACAGCGTGCTGCTGGATGCCGCTACAAGGCGCAACCTCGAGATCGACCTGAACCTGGCCGGCGGGCGCGAGAATACCCTGGCGTCAGTCATGGATCAGGCCCGCACCCCGATGGGCAGCCGCATGCTGCGCCGCTGGCTGAACCGCCCGCTGCGCTGTCGCAATACTCTGCTGGCTCGCCAGCAATCGATCCAGTGGCTGCAACAGGATTATCGCTACGAGGATATTGGCCCGCAGCTCAAGCAGATTGGCGACATCGAGCGCATACTCTCGCGCATCGCGCTGCGTTCGGCCCGCCCCCGGGATCTGGAGCGACTCAAGCATGCCCTGGCGGTGCTGCCGGGGCTGCAGCAGCAGATTCGCACCGACGACTGCGCCCACATCACCGAGCTGGGGCTGCAGATCAGCGAGTTCCCGCAACTGGCCGAGCTGTTGCACCGCGCCATCATCGATAATCCCCCGGTGGTGATTCGTGATGGCGGCGTCATTGCCGAAGGTTACGACAGCGAACTCGATGAGCTGCGTGCCATCAGCGAGAATGCCGGCGACTATCTGGTGCAGATTGAGACGCGGGAACGGGAAGCCACCGGCATCAGCACGCTGAAAGTCGGCTATAACCGGGTACATGGCTACTTTATCGAGACCTCCAAGGCCCAGGCCAAGGATGTGCCGGTAGACTATATCCGTCGCCAGACACTGAAGAATGCCGAGCGCTTTATCACCCCCGAACTCAAAGAGTTCGAAGACAAGGCACTGAGCGCCAAGAGCCGGGCGCTGGCACGAGAGAAGGGCCTCTACGAAGACCTGATCGAAACTCTGGCCGCACAGCTGGCACCGCTGCAGGACTCGGCCGCCGCCATCGCCGAGCTCGACGTGCTCACCAACCTGGCCGAACGTGCGCTGAGCCTGAACTTCAGCGCACCACAGCTGGTAGAAGAGCCGGGCCTGCACATTGAAGGCGGTCGCCACCCGGTCGTGGAAGCCGTGATGGACGACCCTTTTGTTGCCAATGATCTGCAGCTGGACCCGGAACGGCGCATGCTGATCATTACCGGTCCCAACATGGGCGGTAAATCCACCTATATGCGTCAGGCCGCACTGATCACGCTGCTGGCCCATATCGGCAGCTATGTGCCGGCGGTGTCGGCGCGCATCGGCATCGTCGATCGCATCTTCACCCGCATGGGCTCCTCCGATGACCTGGCGGGCGGGCGCTCCACCTTCATGGTGGAAATGACCGAAACCGCCAACATCCTGCATAACGCCACGTACCAGAGCCTGGTGCTGATGGACGAGGTGGGCCGCGGTACCAGCACTTTCGACGGCCTCTCGCTGGCCTGGGCCTGCGCGCGCCATCTGGCCGGCGAAGTCAAGGCCCTGACGCTCTTCGCAACCCACTACTTCGAACTGACCACCATGCCGGAGCAGTCCGCCGGAGTGCATAACGTGCATTTGACCGCCGTGGAGCACAACGACCATATCGTCTTCATGCACGAAGTGCGCGAAGGTCCGGCCAGCCAGAGTTATGGCCTGCAGGTGGCGCAGCTGGCAGGCATTCCCCGCAAGGTGATTGCACAGGCACGCAACACCCTGATCCGGCTGGAAAAGGACTCCAGCCAACTGCAGCAGAACCAGACGCAGAAAAATGCCCCGGTGCAGAACGACATGTTTGCAGCACCTGCACCCAACCCCGCTGTCGAACATCTGCAGGCGCTGAACCCGGACGATCTCAGCCCGCGCGAAGCGCTGGAAATGCTCTACCAGCTCAAAGCCCTCGCCGGCGCCTGACCCCTGCCACCCCGCAACGCCATGCGTGCGGGGTGATCTATACTATCAGACCCATCAAACTCATCAGCCACGGGAGGTCGAAGCATGACTTTTGTCGTAACCGAGAACTGCATCAAGTGCAAATACACGGACTGTGTCGAGGTCTGCCCCGTCGACTGCTTTTACGAAGGCCCCAACTTTCTGGTGATACACCCGGACGAGTGCATCGACTGCGGGCTGTGCGAACCGGAGTGCCCCGC
>JBFGZM010000444.1:0-2768 GCA_041586815.1 Marinobacterium sp.
ACGCCATGTGCGCCAGTGGCAAGTTGTGGACTGGGACAGTGACCGCATGCTGCTGCTGTCACTGCACGGCTCTTACTGTGGCACCCAATCCACCCATGGCTGCTATGAAGCCATCACCTGGGTCGAGGGCGGTTTTCGCAGCGTGCGCCGTTAGCGGAACACACCGCAGCGACCCCCAAACCACCAAGCCTGAAAGCCGGCATCGGCTTTCAGGCTTTTTCATGCCCACTGGTAGAGCCGGGGATTACAATCCCAGCTCGGTCAATCCCGGATGATCGTCGGGCCTGCGCCCCTGGGGCCAGCGGAGCTTGCGCTGTTCCTCCGTGATCGCCACATCATTGATGCTGGCGTGGCGTTGCGCCATTAAACCATTATCATCGAACAGCCAGTTCTCGTTACCACAGGCGCGGAACCAGGCGCCGCTGTCATCCTGCCACTCATAGACAAAACGCACGGCGATACGGTTGTCGGTAAAGGCCCAGAGTTCCTTGATCAGACGGTACTCGTGCTCACGCTGCCACTTGCGTGTCAGCAGTTCCCGGATCTCGGCACGCCCCGTCACATAGTCGGACCTGTTGCGCCAGCGGCTGTCCGGCGTGTAGGCCAGGGACACCCGCTGCGGATCGCGGCTGTTCCAGGCGTCTTCCGCCAGGCGAATTTTTTCGATAGCCGTGTCACGGCTAAAAGGTGGCAAAGGCGGTCGTGCCTCGGTCTGATTCGACATGCTGTATCTCCCTTGTTTCCTGTGTTTCATGCGTTGTGCCCATTGCCCGCGATCATGGCGCGCAGGCGACGGTTTTCCTCCTGCAGGGGAGCGAGGTGCCGGGCCATCTCCTGCGCGCTGTAGCGGGGCACCAGGTGCTGCGGGCAGTTCCAGTCAAAGGCTTCAATCTGGATAATGAAGCCGCGCTCGACACCAGCGCCGTACTCCGCCACCGCCAGCGCAGCCAGACGGTCCGTCTCGTGCGCCCCCAGTTCCTGCACCCGGCCCAGCAGTTTGAGCCGCGCCCGGTTGGGGTAATCCACCATGATGAGGGCGACGCGGTCGTCGTTGCGAAAATTGCCGGTACTGATGTACTGCCGGTTACCCTTGAAATCGGCGAATCCCAGGTGCTGCGCATCCAGTACGCGGACGAAGCCCGCCGGCCCACCCCGGTGCTGCACGTAGGGCCAGCCCGTCTCGCTGACACTGGCCATATAGAAACTGTCCCGGGCCGCGATATATTCGGCTTCCCGTGGCCCCAGGCGATGGTGGTTGTCCGCCCCCTGCTCCATCTTTGCGTAACTGTCACGGCTGCCCTGCGCCTGCTGCAACGCGCGGATCTTGGGCGTAAATGCGATCTCGGCAAATCTGTGTCCCATGTTGTACCTCCCCACGCCGAACGGCGGCATGCCCTGAACCCTGTTTGGACACAGCATGACAAATACCGCTTGCCAAAAGAATCCATGAAAAACACAATAATTCATTCCGTTAAAAGGAATAATCATGGACCAGTTTCATCTCATGAACGTCTTTGTGGCCGTGGCCGACGAACAGGGGTTCGCGGCAGGCGCACGCAAACTCGGGTTATCCCCGCCGGCCGTGACCCGGGCGGTGGCTGCACTGGAGGAGAAGCTGGGGGTACGATTACTCCAGCGCACAACGCGCCTGGTGCGCCCTACCGAAGCGGGTCTGCGTTACCTGGAGGACGCCCGGCGCATTCTCGGTGATGTCGAAGCCGCCGGCGACGCCGCAGCCGGTATCAACGCCCAGCCACGGGGTCACTTGACGGTTACGGCCCCGGCACTGTTCGGCCGTATCTTCGTGTTGCCAGCCCTGATCGAGTATCTGCAGCTGTACCCGCAAACCCGCATGTCGAGCCTGTTTCTGGATCGCGTGGTCAACATGATGGAAGAAGGCGTCGATGTAGGCGTGCGCATTGGCGAGCTGCCCGACTCCAGCCTGCGGGCGCTGCCGGCAGGCTCCGTGCGGCTGATGCTCTGCGCGTCGCCGGCATACCTGGCGCACCAGGGCACGCCAGGGACAGTGGCGGCACTGCGCGAGCACAGCATAATCGCATCCAGCGCAGGCAGTGGCAGCGGTACCCGCGACTGGCGCTTTGACACCGCCGACGGCATCCAGACCGTTCGGGTCCAGCCAAGGCTCAGCGTCACCACCAACGATGCCGCCATTGAAGCCGCCGAGCGGGGTCTCGGGATCACCCGGGTGCTGTCGTACCAGATTGCGGAGCAGCTGGAAAACGGCACGCTACGGGCACTGCTGACCGACTGCGAACCCGCGCCGCGACCCATTCATATCGTGCATCGTGAGGGCCGTTACAGCAGCACCAAGATCCGCACCCTGGTGGACCTGCTGGCCGAACGCCTGCGCGTCCACCCGGCGCTCAATCCGGGGTTAAATGCAGGCTGAAACGCGGACTGAAATATAGACTGGGCGGGCCTGCAACTGGCAGGCTGCGCCTGTACAGCGGATCAGGGGAAAGGGACGAGAAGCAGGAGCAAGGATAAAGGGGAACGCAGCAAGAAAGGCAAGAGATAACGGTATAAAAAATGACAGCAGGTTGCCGTTATCACCATTGCAGCCAGCACCCCCGCTGGCGGAAGTACGCCTGCAGTGCCCTGTAATCCGGGCAGTGCTGTTGCACCAGCGCCCAGAATCGGGGCGAGTGATCGAAATGACGCAGGTGACAGAGCTCGTGGACCAGTACATAATCCGCCGCTTCTGGCCGAGCCATGATCAGGCGCCAGTTCAGGGCGATACCGCCCTG
>JBFGZM010000445.1:0-2757 GCA_041586815.1 Marinobacterium sp.
CATGAGCTCTTGCTGCCCAATGACTAATCACAGAGCTCTGGTGGCCCCTTCTATCAACGACTTATAATTTTCATTGAGTCTGCTATCAAATTAGCCAGACTGAAGCTCTGAATTTAGCCTTCATCACGGAAAAATGGAACCACACTGCCCGAATCGAATGCGTGTTTATTGGGGGCAGAATTCTTTTTCGTCGGATGCGTGAGGGCGTTCAAAATTCGGTCACAGTATCGTTGTTGGCCTGCTACCTGAAAAAAAGGTGACAGATATTCAACCGGTCACCTTGTTCAGACAGCACTGGCTGTTACTTGGCTTTTTTCAACAGCTTTTTCAGCTTCGCCAGCTTGCCTTCATGCTTCGCAATTTTAGCCTTGCGTGCTTCGATGTCTTTCTTAATCGTTTTGATTTTGGCCATGATCTGTATTCCTTCCAGTTTTACATTTAATTTTTGAAATTGCATGAAGCCCGTCTGAAGTACAGCGCGGAGATCGCCTGCTACTTCGGCTAGTCATGCTTGCCCGGCGTTTTTTCGTGCTCCGCCAGGAACTGACGTATAAAACGACGTACTTCACGTGCAGCGCTGGTGTCGAGTTCTTCGCATAACGACACAAAGCGGTCACGCTGCTCGTCGTTGATACGCACCACCAGCTGGCTGTTCTTTTTCGCCTTGATGCTTTTTTCCATATAACCCTTCAAGGCCACCATCACGCCTGTGGCTGTGGCTGTTATTTCAGCCCGCAAAGGCCCCATAGAAACCCGCATATCAACTGCACAGCAAAAGTACATCAAATGTATACACAAAATAAGATTAGAGGTCTGAGACTGATTAAGCAACAGTGCCATGGAGCTTTAATTGTTTTGCAACATATTGCGTACTCAGACCCGCGAACAGTACGGTGCAATTCGCTGTGCTCATCGGTACCCTTCTCGCCTTCTCGCCACAGTACTTTGACCAAACAAAATACCCGGCATTCCCCGTAGGGCCTGTATCGATATGTTCAGTGACAACGGTTAGCGATCACCGAAAACGGTGCCGCTACGGCTGGTCGCAGACCAGCACCTGTTGCGATGGGCTGGCTCGGTCGGAACCACCCGCCAACACGCCAGTTCCAAAAACCAATACCCATCGCCATCCCAAAAAGCGTCACCCATGCCGTTGAACGGTTGCCGGTATGACTGACCGCCCTCCATTCAGGTTTCATTAAGAATGCCTTGATGGCGCGTTCCGTTTTCTGTAGATTATTTTGAAAAACAGTATCGGTTTGCTTGGCAATGCAGTCAGTTCTCGCGCCAGCCGGGATGGCCCTGGAATTGTTATTCCGGCCGGAACCCGCCCTGGTCTGTGCAGGTGCATGTTTCCTGCTGCAGCGACAAACCGGACCGGGAGTCGAAGCTGCAAGCCCTATTACATCAGTTCCTAACAGTATTTTTTCTAGCGACCGTCGCAGCGGTGCTATCTGGCTGCTCGTCAGCACCGCGTCACCATGATCATACCGTTGCTACCGCCAGAATGACCGGGCAAGGTCAAACGGCACTGTCCAGCGGCGCTGCAAACCTGGAGACCCTGGTGGGCAGTGGTACAGCATCGTCAGTGGTCATTCCGGGCAGCGGCTTCATCGATCAGCACCTGGACGCCGTCCAGACTCTTCCCTTCCAGCCTCTTGGCGACAAACTCGATACCGATATCGTAATCGGCCGCTCAGGTGATGACCGCTACAGGGCTGGAATGGGCTGGGCCAGCAAGAACGGTCATAATGATGTGAAGCTCAGCCTGTTCCGGCAGCAGACAGTAGGCCAAGGCCTCGACGGCCTGTGGCTGGCCAGCCTGCAGGGAGAGTTCACCCCAGGTGCGCTGGCTCAAGACTTCGATTTGACGGGGGAACTCGCCCTTGCAGCGCAAGACGGAACCTCGCAACGCATGGCAAGGGGCTCCGGTATCCGCTTGCGGATGGCCAGAAAACCCGCCAACGGCTTTGGCTATGGCCTGACACTGAGTCAGTTCAGCGGTGGCTTTCGCCCATACGGCAGTGTCGTAAATGCGGGTGAGCGCCGTGCCGCCGCAAAGCTGGGTTACACCCTATGGAGTGGCACGAAAATGGCCGCTAGCGCCGATTATATTTTGCGCGACTGGGATGGCGACACTCCCTGCGATGAATACCGCACCGGCCTGTCATTCTCCAGTATCCTTTTCGCTTACCTGAGCGCCACCCTGCAAACATCCTCGCAGCGCGCACTTGATTGCGCCTCGAGCACCGGCGACATCGACAACTGGGTATTGACCCTCTCTGAAAATGCCTGGACAGGCTGGGGCATCAATTTGGTTGCAGAGGTCTCGCAAACGCGCCTGCCCTTCACGCAAGAGCATCGGACCCAGAGCCACTATCGCATATCAGGCGAGCAAGACCTGCGCCTGGGATCACACTGGGCGTCATTCGGGCCGCAGGTGTCGTTACAAACCGTCACTGACAGTAACGTGGAGCGCCGGCTGCAGACCGGGCTTGTCATGGATATCGAAAGCCACACGCAGAATATAACCCTGTATCTGGGTTATGAGTCCCTCACTGGCTCCGGGGCGCTTGACGACAATGCCGGCAAAATCAAACTGGCTTATCGCCTCGATTTCGACGCCTGAGCGCTTACCCATTACCATGACCTGGCGCTCCATGAAGCGCTTAGAGGATTCTAATTGTCTTTGGCACTAAGTTGGGGAATTTCACAAACCCAAACGGCAAACAGGTATGTCAGTTACCGGCACAAAGC
>JBFGZM010000446.1:0-2756 GCA_041586815.1 Marinobacterium sp.
ATCTATATGAAACGGATGCCGCTGTTTCACAAGGCGAAACGCGGCACGGAGCGATTCGATATGTGCAACCAACAGGTCCTGCTTCCGTTCAGCGATGTTGACGGTGAAGAAGTAAGTACCACCGGCATGACGTGAGCGCCGATAGTTCATATCACCTCCATATGATATGCGGCTGTGTTGGGTTTGTATTGGATGTTGGGATTCGTTCCTCATCCCAACCTACCGGCTGACTCGAAACATGAATAAAGGCATGGCGCCAAATTTTGATACGGATCCCTATACGGTTTAGTGGCAGTGAACGGTGCCGGTTTTTGTTTCCATATGGCAGCACTTTCCTGGAGGAGAACTTTTTCGACAACCCCCACCATGAGCCATTGCCATATTGGTAGTAAACATTAAAACTATCGTAATTAATATTAGTTTCAAGGTTTCTCAACTGTCTTCTATTAATGGGTTTTGGGGTCTATTGGTTGGTATTGTTTTTGTGATGAATAAATTTTAAAACGATTTAATAGGCATAGGTATGACTATTCAGCACTGGAAGTACAGAGCGATTCAATAAAACGTCATTAAATTCACTTGCTACTTGCTACTTGCTACTTGCTACTCGCTTCAGCCACGCTACCGCCCGTCCTGTTACAGAATGCGAGTGGCGCTGGGCGCGGGTCAGGGAGTTTGGAAGGGGGAGTGTGGTGATGTACACCTGGCCTGGCTTCCATGCTCGGCTGACGATTGTGGTGGTGCTTTAACCATGTATGCCAGGACGTCTGCTCTTGTTGCGCGACGTGGCGGTGTTTTGTGGCAGGGCGCATCCGCTGCGGTGCCTGCTGGCCGTCTACTGCCTGGTTACTAAAGGAAGACGGATTGATGGATGGTACAACAGGGATTGTTCGTTGCACAGGATTAGCACCATCAACGATGAACTGGAGACCAAATATCAGTGTGACCTGATTCCCTTTATGAAGCCGGCGAGCACCTTGCTCTTTTGGTGAATTGGCCTGAAGTAGAACCGCAGATCGATCAGAACGGCTCCCATCCCCCTCAGCAGCCGACGAGCACCGGGATTTTGCTCCGACCAGACCCGGAGGGGCGAGACAGGGACTGTTGAGCCGGAGGACCTGAATGTCCCGCTCTTCACCTTGATGGCAGTGCGTCCGGAGCAAAGTTCCGGCGCGCAGTGAAGCCGTAGGCCGGCTGATGGGGGGTGCGCTTCCTTTGCCTACTTTCCTTGTCGCATAACAAGGAAAGTAGGTCGCCGGGAGGCGAAATACGTACTTCACCAAAACGACATATCTTTCCGTTTAGCGAAATGCATTCAGCGGCGGTCTCTGAACTCTGAACGCAGCGAAAAAGCTTCGTCGCGGGGCGCGACTCCTACGGCCTACGCGAAGCTTTCGCTGGGAGGCAGGCTGCGCAGGTATCATTAAATCGCTAACACTATCAGAATGGCTTTCATTTCCCTTATGACGCCGGCGAGTACTGGGCCATTTTTCGAATTGCTTCGAAGGGGCGAGACCGGCGAGCCGCAGGGCTGTCTGAATGCTGCGAACACCTCATCCCATTTCTGTACCTGTTAGCTCGATACCAGGACAGTGAACCAGTTCTCCTGTCGCGTCCGTATAGCACTTTCATGAAACCCGTAATTTTCTATGATGGCAGCTGCGGCCTCTGTCGCCGCGAGATTGCGCACTACCGGCGCCTCGACAGGGACCACCTGATCGACTGGGTGGACATTGTTACTCAGCCTCAAAGGCTGGCGTCGATGGGCGTGGACTACCCGGACGCAATGGCGGTGCTGCACGGCCAGGACAATCACGGTCGCCTGGTCACGGGCGTGGCCAGTTTTATGCTGATCTGGCATCGGCTGCCAGGCTATCGATGGCTGGCCAGGCTGCTGGCCTTTTTTCATCTGCTGCCATCGCTGCAATGGGTGTATCTGCATTTTGCCCGCTGGCGTTTTAACCGGCGCATGCGCAAGGGCTGTCAACTACCGTAGGGCAGGTTATGGAACATCGATTCAGTGTGGTCACTGCGCTCAAGGCGTTCAATGTCATTACGCAGCGCGGCGAGCAAGGTGCAGAGGGCTATGTGCTGGATGGCATCACGGCCAGAGCCGAATATGACGGCTATACGGTCTCCATGACCGATGGCCGGGTGACGCTGTATATCTATTTTCATAATAGGCACAAGTTTGATTTTGAGCGCAGCGAGGATCTGGACAGGTTTATGGTCCGGCTGAACCGCTTGAGCGAATAGCCCCGACGCATACCCGCTTCAGACGGGGGCGAAAGGCCCATTAAAAACCCGGCGCGGTGGCCGGGTTTTCAGGGGGCGGACTGTGCTCCTTGGCGGAGCAGGGCGCTTGGCCTCAGGCTGGTGCCTTGGCGCGGGACTTGTATTCGCCGGTACGGGTATCGATTTCGATCCAGTCGTCGGTGTCGCAGAAGTCGGCCACCTTGATTTCGGTGCCGTTGGCCAGGCGGGCAACTTTCATCACCTTGCCGGAGGTGTCGCCGCGGGCGGAGCCTTCGGTGTAGGTGAGCTGGCGCACGATGTTGGTGGGCAGGTCGACGGAGATGACCTTGCCTTCGAAGAAGACGGCGGTGCAGATGTCATTCATGCCATCAACAATGAACGGCAGCACGCTTTCGAGGTCTTCGGCATTGAGTTCGTACTGGTTGTAGTCTGCGTCCATGAACACGTACACCGAATCGGCGGCGTAGGAGTAGGTCACGTCAATGCGATCGAGGATCACC
>JBFGZM010000447.1:0-2748 GCA_041586815.1 Marinobacterium sp.
CGGCGGCGTCAATCGTGGCAGTAAAATTGCCCTGCGCCTGGCCGACAGTGCCCATGGCCTGATCGGCACCCGTGCCATGAAAGCCACGACCGGCACGCTGCGAAAACTCAGCGGTGAGCGTATCCCGCTCTGGACCGATGCAATGCCTAGGCCCGCCGCCAGGATTCGCGCCGGCGCAGCCCAACCCGACAGCGACCGGCCCAGGGTCGTCTATTTGCCAAGCTGCGCCAGCCGCACCCTGGGGCCAGCAAGGGGTAGTACAGATGAGCGCTCCCTGGCTCAGGTAACCGAGGCGTTGCTGCGAAAGGCCGGCTACGACGTGATTTATCCACAGGGACTGGAAGCTCAGTGCTGCGGCATGCCGTTCCAGTCCAAGGGCATGTTCGAGGCAGCTGACTTCAAGCGTCGCGAAACCGCCGACATGCTGCTTGTCGCCACCCGGAATGGGGCCCTGCCCGTGTACTCGGACACCAGCCCCTGCAGCCTGCACCTGAAGGAGTCGCTGGACAGCCGTATAACGCTTTACGACAGTGTGGATTTTATCGACCAGTTCCTGTTGCCCCGCCTGACCATAGAGCCGCTGGACGAGCCGGTGGCACTGCATGTCACCTGCAGCGCGAGCCGCATGGGCCAGACCGAGACACTCAAGCGCCTTGTGAGCCGGTGTACCCGAACTCTCGTCATTCCAGATCAGATCAGCTGCTGTGGTTTTGCGGGGGACAAGGGCTTTACCACACCCGAGCTGAATGCATCGGCATTGCGGACCCTGCACGATGCCGTACAACACTGTCAGCTGGGGGTGTCCACCAGTCGCACCTGTGAAATAGGCCTGACCCACCATAGCGGAATCGACTACCAGTCCATCGTTTATCTGCTCGATCGCTGCTCCCGTACCCGGGGGCAAATGGAGATGGATACCAATAACGACTCCCGACACCCTTGATTCAGGTAAAACAGGGACAGTAAGATGTCGCACTCGGGTCACAGTTTCCAGCCCGGGTGCCTCCCGCCCTGGACTGTGACCACCCACCGTTACCAAACCGAAACGACCCGGTCGTTCGGCCCACTGCGTTCGACTGAACAGGGAAGATTTTCAATGGACGACGCGACGCTCCTGCTGCTGGAACGCATATTTCAGGTCGTCTTTCCGTTAGTGACCATCGTCACGGTGGGCTATTTCTATGCGCGACGAATCCACACCGACATGTCGGTGGCCAATCGCGTCAATATGGATGTATTCACACCGGCCCTGATTCTATCGGTCATGGCCGACCAGTCCTTTGACCTGGCGCTCTATCAGCCTCTGGCCATCGGTGCCCTGTGCGTGGTTATCGGCTCGGGACTGCTGCTGGCACCGTTCTGCCGGCTGATCGGTATCCATCCCAAAACATTCCTGCCGCCGATGATGTTCAACAACAGCGGCAACCTGGGTATACCCCTGGCGGTGCTGGCGTTTGGCGACTACGCCCTGCCCGCCGCCGTGGTGCTTTTTCTGGTGGAAAATACACTGCATTTCACCCTTGGGATGTACATGCTCAACCCCCGTATTAACCCCCTGTCCCTGTTACGCATTCCCATGATACTGGCAGCGATTGCAGGCCTCGTGATCAGTGGAACTGGCTGGGTAATACCCGTCTATATAAAGACCTCCATCGACATGCTGGGGCAGATCGCGATTCCGCTGATGCTGTTCTCCCTTGGCGTGCGCATGCTGAGAATTGACCTGTCGAACTGGCGCAGTGGCGTTATCGGCGCCGTGCTGTGTCCACTCAGCGGCATCCTGATGGCGCTGGCAGTGCAGCAGGTACTGCAGCTGGACGAGACCCAGTTCCGCTATCTGATTCTGTTCGGCGCCCTGCCGCCTGCGCTGCTCAACTACCTGGTGGCCGAGCGCTATAACCAGGAACCGCAACAGGTGGCATCCATCGTGCTGCTGAGCAACATCGCCAGCCTGATCATCATTCCGCTAACCCTGGCCTTTATCCTGTAGACCTGGGAGCGGTGCTGCCGCCCCTGATACAAAAACGGCACCCTTAAGGTGCCGTTTCATTCCGCAGCCGGACTACTTAGAGACGGCTGGCGTTACGCTGATAAAGTCACGGTTCTTGTCCACTGTCGCGGCACCAATACCCTTTACAGCACTGAGTTCGTCAATACTGCCAAAGGGGCCATTACTATCGCGATAGTCCACAATGGCCTGGGCCTTGGCAGGCCCGACGCCCACCATAACACTGGACAGCTGATCAGCGGTGGCGGTATTGATATCCAGAGTGTCCGCCTGAGCCACAGAAAGTGGCAAAAAAGCGAGGCAAAACGTCAATAGCAGAGTATGCAGCATTCGAGTGTTCATCGTGAACCTCCATGTTGTCCTTATTTACTAGCCGAATTCCGTGTCGGCTGTTAAATAGGGATAGCACAGAGGTCAACATTGCGCCAATCAGCGAGCCTGGATAAGCTCCTGCTGAATGCTTTCGAGTACTGCCAGCGGATCCGGTGCCTGGGTAATGGGACGCCCGATAACCAGGTAATCACTGCCCGCCTGCACCGCCTGGCGCGGTGTCATGATGCGACGCTGATCGCCGGCATCTGCATTGGCCGGGCGAATGCCGGGGGTCACCAGCTTGAAGTCGGCGCTGATCAGGCCGCGCAGTGGCGTCACTTCCCGGGCCGAGCAGACCACCCCGTCCAGACCACTGCGTTCGGTCAGCTGAGCCAGGCGTTTCACATGCTCCAGTGGATCGATATCAA
>JBFGZM010000448.1:0-2746 GCA_041586815.1 Marinobacterium sp.
AGCAGCGTCAGGTCACGGATTTTCTCCATGGCCTGATCGGCATCCGGGAATTTCAGCAGGTTGAAGTCGGCGTAGGGCACCCTGACGTATTCGGCCTGACCACCGACCCAGCCGCCCATGTCGACGTAACCGTAGGCCGCGCCCGGGCGCGCCGGGTTTACGTTCAGGCAGATGCCGGTCTTGCCTTCCTTGCAGGTGCGGCAGCGGCCGCAGGCAATGTTGAAGGGCACGGAGACCAGGTCGCCCTGCTGGATGAATTCAACGTCTCGGCCACACTCAACCACGATGCCGGTAATTTCGTGGCCCAGTACCAGGCCTTCTTCGGCGGTGGTGCGCCCGCGCACCATGTGCTGGTCGCTGCCACAGATGTTGGTAGTAACGACCTTGAGGATAACGCCGTGGTCGCACTTGCGGTTGCCAATGGCGAGTTCCGGGTAGGCGATGGATTCGACGGCGACTTTGCCAGGACCTTTGTAGACGACACCGCGGTTTGCGCTGCTCATGGACCACACTCCTTACTGATTATTATGTTTATGGCTCATATGGATGGGCCTGCAGCGAAAGAGCAGCAGTTGCTGGCAACTGACAGGCCGCGGCGGCGCCTTGAATCCATGGTCCTACCCTAGTGCCTCATGCCTTCGGCCAAGTGTCTGGATGAGTCGCCGACATGCCTAATTGAGACATGGTGGTGCAATTGGGCTTTGGCCTGCGTGTTTGGAGCTAGATAGGTGTCGCAGGCTGACAAGCCGTCGCATGCCTGAAGGCTGATAATCCATGCATTCTGAACAGGGCTGTCAGTATCACCCGGCGCGTCGTAGCACGACGGCGGGGCTCGATGCGTACCAGTGCCTGATTCTCCTCAACAATAATGACGGTTCTGCCGGAGGCATCATGGGTATCAGCGTATTTGATTTGTTCAAGATCGGGGTCGGGCCTTCAAGCTCCCATACGGTGGGGCCCATGAGTGCGGCGGCCGAGTTTGCCGCCCACCTGGAAGGCATGGCGCTGATCCCGGACGTGTCCGGCCTGAAGGTTGAGCTGTTCGGGTCGCTGAGCGCCACGGGCATTGGTCATGGCACCGACAAGGCTGTCATCATGGGGCTGATGGGGCAGCGTCCGGCCACGATTGATCCGGATATCATCGATCCCTCCATCGAGGCATTGAAGGCCAGTGGTGAGCTGTTGCTGATGGGCAAGCGCACAGTGGCCTTCGACTGGGGCCGCGACATGCAGCTGCTCGAAGAGTGCCTGCCCTACCATCCCAATGCCATGCGCCTGAGCGCCTATGCCGGCGACGAGCTGCTGTTCAGCAACACCTATTATTCGGTGGGGGGCGGTTTCGTGATCGACGAGAAGGAAGCCCAGGCAGGTGCGCCCCTGGTGCATCAGGTCAGTCTGCCCTACGAGTTCAACAATGCGGTTGAACTGCTGCGCCTGTGCAAAACCCATGGTCTGCGCATCAGTGAGCTGATGATGGAAAACGAAAAGGTCTGGCGGCCGGAAGAAGAAACCCGCGCCGGTCTGCAGCAGATCTGGCAGGCCATGCAGGACTGCATCGCCAAGGGGCTGGATCAGGAAGGCATTTTGCCCGGCGGGCTCAAGGTACGCCGCCGTGCCCATGGCCTGCATCGTTCGCTGAATGAAGCCTCGGCGCCGAACGTGATCAGCTCGACTCTGAGTGCCATGGACTGGGTTAACCTCTATGCGCTGGCGGTGAACGAGGAAAATGCCGCGGGAGGACGCATGGTGACGGCGCCGACCAATGGCGCCGCGGGTATTATTCCGGCGGTATTGATGTACTACATGCGCTTCAAGGACCAGGCCACCGAAAACGATGTGGTGGACTTCCTTCTGGCCGCCGCCGCTGTGGGTACCCTGTGCAAGAAGAACGCGTCTATTTCGGGTGCCGAAGTAGGTTGCCAGGGTGAGGTGGGTTCTGCCTGTGCCATGGCTGCAGCCGGTCTGACCGAAGTGATGGGCGGCACGCCGGAGCAGGTAGAAAATGCCGCCGAGATCGGCCTGGAGCACAACCTGGGGCTGACCTGCGATCCCGTGGGCGGCCTGGTGCAGGTGCCCTGCATCGAGCGCAATGCCATTGCGGCGATGAAGGCCATCAATGCCACCCAGATGGCGCTTCGCGGCGATGGCGAGCACTTCATCTCCCTGGACAAGGTTATTCGCACCATGCTGGAAACCGGTCGCGACATGCAGGACAAGTACAAGGAAACCTCCCGCGGCGGCCTGGCGGTCAATGCTATCGAATGCTAAACCGGTAACAAGAGGAAAGTGAAAGGTGAAAGAGGCAGGTGCGAGCTCGCAGTCGTTTTCTTTTCTTTCGCCTTTCTCCTAGCTGCTTGTTACTCATAAGTTGCGCCAGTCCGGGTTTTCGAAGGCGTCCACCAGGTAGTCGATGCAATGGCGGACCTTGGGGGACAGGTGCCTGCTGCGGGGATATACCGCCCAGACGGCTGTGTCCTGGCACTGGAAGGCATCCAGTACGCTGACCAGGGCTCCGCTGTTCAGGTGCGGCTCCACGATATAGTCGGGCAGGCAGGCTAGCCCCAGGCCCTGCAGCGCGGCCTGCAGTAGCAGCACGCCGGAGTTGGCGTGCCAGTTTCCCTTGGCGCGGATTTCCTTGCGCTGGCCATCGACACAGAAGCTCCAGTTGGTGGTCGAGCCGCGCAGGCAGTTGTGATGCGACAGGTCTGCCAGGCCGCGTGGTGTCCCCTTGATGCTCAGGTAGCCG
>JBFGZM010000449.1:0-2746 GCA_041586815.1 Marinobacterium sp.
CCCCTTGTTGTGGCCAAACAGCTCGGACTCCAGCAATTGCTCGGGCAGGGCGCCGCAGTTGATGGCGACAAAGGCCTTGCCGGCACGCCGGCTGGCCTTGTGGATGGCCTTGGCGAAGCACTCCTTGCCACTGCCGCTGGCGCCGGTAATCAGCAGGCTGACGTCGGACTCGGCCACGCGCTGAGCCTGCAGCAGCAGAGATTCGATGGCGGGGCTGGTGCCGATGATGCCGGCACGCCATTCCTGATCCTGGCGCCGGGCGCTGGACTTGAGGGCCGCCCGCACCGTATCGAGCAACTGGTCACGGTCGATAGGCTTGGTCAGAAAGGCATAGACCCCGCGCTGTGTGGCGGACACGGCTTCGGGAATGGAGCCATGGGCCGTCATGATGATCACGGGCAGATCTGGCCGGCGACGCTGGACCTGCTCAAACAGCGCCATGCCGTCCATATGGTCCATGCGCAGGTCGGTAATGATCAGATCCACGGTGTCGCCGGACAGAAGTTGCAGGGCTTCCTGGCCGCTTTCAGCGCAACTGATACGGTAGTCCTGGGCCTGCAGGCGCATCTTGAGCAGTTTGAGCAGCGCCGTGTCGTCGTCGACCAGCAGGAGGTGTGGCATTCTGTTCATGATCATAAGTCCTTGCGCTGTCGCGTGATCTCTTGTTCCAGGTCCGTGAGCGCTTCTATCTTTCGTTTCAATTCATCGATCTGATCATTCTGTTGCTGAATCAGGCTGTGTTGTTGCTGACGCAGTTCCAGCTGGCGTTGATGGAGGTGCAGGTAGCGGTCCGCGGTACAGTCGGCGTTGGGGTAAAGCGGCAGGCTGGCCAGCAGACTGCTACCGCGGCTGAACTGCTCGGCGTTGGCGGGGGGGGAGGTGAGCAGCATTGCCTCAAGCGCCCTGTCATTGCTTTTCACAACCTGTGCCAGCTGCTGCCGGCGGGCTTGCTGGCCGCTGCCCAGGTAACGCTGCTGCTGGATCAGCAAATCGGCCAGGGCGGCGTTGCTGACGTAGCAGGCCGGGCCATGGTCGCTGGGTGTCTTGTGCAGAGCCCCGGTGGTCTGGCAGCCAAGCAGGCCCAGCAACAGGGGGGCGATCAGCAGATTACGGGGCATGGCTGTTTTTCACCGCGGGTAACATGATTCTGAACACCACTTTGTGGTTGGCATTGTGGGCAAGGGAGAGCCTGGCCCCCAGGGCAGTGGCGGCGTCCTGCGCAACGCTCAGGCCAATACCGGAACCCTTGAGAGGGCCGCGGCGGCGATTCTTGCCCTGGAAAAAGGGCTTGAAGATCTGCTCGACTTCCCCGTTGGGGATCACAGGACCGATGTTGCCTATGTCTATGTGCATCTGGCCGTCCTGAATCTGATAGCAGACACTGAGTTCGCCCTGCTCGTCACCGTAGTAAATCGCATTTGAGATCAGATTGCTGAGAATTCGATGCAACATGGCCCGGTCAGTGGGCCATTGGGCGTCCTTTTCAGGGCGTTGCAGCCGAATCTGTTTTTGTTCCAGCAGCAGCTTGTGGGGATGCAGGGCGGCATTGAGGCAACTGTCCAGGCTGGTGCTGCGTACGTCCAGTGGCCCGGGTTGCTGCAGGCGGTTGTAGTCCAGCAACTGCTCAATCAGTGTCTGCAGCTCAAAACTGTTGCGCTGAATCAGTTCGATGATGTCGCGCTGGTTTTCGGTGAGGGGGCCTGCGACTTCCTCCGCCATGAGATCCGATCCTTCGCGCAGCGTTGTCAGCGGCGTTTTCAGCTCATGTGAAATATGGCGCAGAAAACGCTGCTTTTCCTGCTCCAGTTCGTTGAGGTGATCACCCAGCCAGTCGAGTTGCGCGTTCAGGTCAACCAGCTCGCGTGGCCCGCGCAAGGCTGCCTTGTCGTGTTGCTGACCGTGGCCGAGGGCCTGAATGCGAGTAATCAGCAGGCTTACCGGGCGGCTGATGCGCAGGCTGAAGTACAGCATCAGCAAGGCGGACAGGGCGATCAGGATCGCCGCCAGCAGCCAGAGAGCCTGTTGCGTTGCGCGGGCCTGGCGGTCCAGTTCGGCGAGGCGCTGTTCTAGCTGGCGGTTGCTTTCACTGATCAGTTCTCCGGTCAGCAGAACCAGCTGTTCCAGCAGCGGCAGTCCGATTTCACCGTCCTGGGCCTGTTCGATCAGGCTCAGCGTGTCCTGCAGCGTGGGTATGACAGGATTGCCGTCGAGCAGAAAGCGCTGGATGTCCAGCTGGCTGCGGTAGTGGCTGATCTGCTCCTGCTGGCGCGCGCGGATCTCGCTGCGCTGCAAGATGGCGTACTGGCGTGCCGAACGCAGTATATCCTCGGCCAGCACGTCGAGTTGCAGGTTGCGCTGACTGATATCCAGCGACAGGCGTGCTTCCTCTCGCCCCTGTCGAGCCTGTTCGACCAGTTCATTGCTGGCCTGCACCAGCAGCACCCCAAGGGGAGTGACAACCAGCAGAAACGCCAGCAAGATCAGCTGCCTGAGGGATCCGGCGCGCCAGCGGTGGGTCGGGGTCATAGGGCGGGTCCGAAGACTGAAGAGGTGGGCAGTATTATCTATCAATTCAAATCTGTCGTTAAGAGCAGACAGTTCTTCTGCCCGGAACGGAAGCCTGTCATTTACACGCGCACGGAGTCCAGTTCCTGCGGGCTCAGATAGCCGTCCAGATCCAGGTCCATGCGGTAGAACTCCAGGCCGAGGGTTTTATTCTGGCGAGCTTCGATAAAACTGAGCTTGC
>JBFGZM010000450.1:0-2734 GCA_041586815.1 Marinobacterium sp.
GCAATGCCCGGATTTTTTTTATACATGGACGTATTTATCCTGCGTGTGCATGGATGCACAAAAGCAGGGTTTATGTACAGAATGTACGGTTCCTTACTTTTGCTCCTGCAAAGTAAGGATTTCCGCCATCCCTGGCGGTCATACCGCGGGCGCATGGGCTGTTTTTTGCTCCCGGCAAAAACGGCATTCGCTACATCCCTGTAGTTCATGCGCAGGAACGGCGTGCATGGATGTGCTTCACTATCAATTGCTCCTGCGCTGATAGTATTTCCGCCACCCATGGCGGTTATCCTGCGGGTGCATGGGCTAGTGAGCCCTAACTTTTATGCACACGACTATAAGGATGTAGGAGGCAGGGCGACACAGGATGCCAAAGCCGAGGAGCAGGGTTATGTACAGGAAGTACGGTCCCTGGCTATTCCTTGAAATGCGCTCCTGCGTTTCCAGGATTTTCGCCATCCCTGTGGCGGTGTGCCGCCGGTGAGGGACGTTTTTCTGCCTGCAGCTCTGTGCTTTGAGCGCTCTGGTACCTAAGCGCCCAGCCCGCTGGCCGCAGGCATTTCCTGCCTGTGTCGCTTACGGGGTCCTGATGTCGCCATGGGGGCAGATTGGCAATGCTGATGTCGTTATCAGAACACTGATAGCGCCGCTTGTTTGTAAGATGGAGTCACCCAATTGCCAGTCAGTTCTGCGGGAGGCTTATTTTTGTCCCATTGTGGGCTTAATGAATTTCGCAGGGATTCTGTCGCGAAATATAACAATAACGACGAAACGATATCGAGCCCGAAACGGGTGAGGAGTGTTGAATGAACGCAGGTTTAAAAACCGACAGTACCGTCGCCGAGAATGAATATGATACGGACTATAAACTGGGCCAGGATAATGTTCAGATCATGGGCATGGATGTCCATAACCCGGTATTTGGCGTCAGCGCGGGTCTGATTCTGCTATTTATCGTTGCTACCCTGCTGTTCCCCGCAGAGGCCAAGACTGCGCTGACCGGCGCACGTGGCTGGTCTATCGAAAATTTCGACTGGCTGTTCATGATTGGCGGTAACCTTTTCGTGCTGTTCTGTCTGGCGCTGATTGTGCTGCCGGTGGGCAAGGTGCGCTTGGGTGGCGCTTCTGCCAGGCCTGAGTTTTCAACGATGTCCTGGTTCTCGATGCTGTTTGCCGCGGGCATGGGCATTGGTCTCATGTTCTGGAGCGTGGCGGAGCCGGTAGCCTATTACACCGACTGGTACGGCACTCCGCTGAACGTGGCGCCAAGAACAGCGGAAGGCGCTGATCTGGCTCTGGGTGCGACCATGTATCACTGGGGACTGCACCCCTGGGCGATCTATGGTGTTGTTGCCCTGGCGCTGGCATTCTTCTGCTACAACAAGGGGCTGCCGATGACCATTCGCTCCGCCTTTTACCCGCTGCTGGGTGAGAAGTGCTGGGGTCCGGCCGGCCACGTGATCGATATTGTGGCGGTGCTGGCGACCATTTTTGGTCTGGCAACGTCCCTGGGACTTGGTGCGCAACAGGCGTCCGGCGGTCTGAACTACCTGTTTGGCATCGACAACAGCCTGAGCACCCAGATCGTGGTGATCATCTGTGTTACGGCTGTTGCACTGATGTCGGTTGCCCGAGGCCTGGACGGTGGCGTGAAACTGCTGAGCAACATCAACATGGTGATTGCGGCTGGTCTGGTCGCCCTGGTGATCGTGGTTGGTCCAACACTGCAGATATTTGGCTCCATCGGCAGCATTGTGGGCAGCTACGTTGAAAACGTCATCCCGCTGAGCAACTGGGTGGGCCGTGAAGACGGTACCTGGTTCCATGGCTGGACCGTGTTCTACTGGGCCTGGTGGGTCTCCTGGTCGCCGTTCGTGGGCATGTTTATTGCTCGCGTGTCCCGTGGTCGCACCGTACGCGAATTCCTGACCGCCGTGCTGCTGGTGCCGACCCTGGTGACTGCAGTCTGGATGGGTGCCTTTGGTGGCACTGCCGTTGAACAGGCTCAGGCCGGCATTGGTGAGCTGGCCAATGGTATCGGTGATGTCTCCCTGGCGATGTTCCAGATGTTCGAGAACATGCCCCTGAGCATGCTGATGTCATCTGTCGCCGTGATGCTGGTGCTGGTGTTCTTTATCACTTCGGCAGACTCCGGTTCCCTGGTGATCGACAGCATTACCTCCGGCGGCAAGACCGATGCCCCCATGATGCAGCGTCTGTTCTGGGCGTCTCTGGTGGGTGTTATTGCCGCTGTACTGCTGGTGGGCGGTGGCGCCGAAGCCCTGACCGCACTGCAGGCTGCCGCAATCACCACCGGGTTGCCGTTCACGCTGGTGCTGATGTTGATGTGCCTGAGCCTTTACAAGGGCTTGAAAGCAGAAAACTACTGATCTGAAAACCGGCGCGCGGCGCCGGTTTTCGGTACATACTGATCAAACAGGCCGGATGCCTGTTTGACTGTTTATAGCGAGGACTCAGAGATGATGTACGCCGATCTGATCGATCAGGACGATTTTCGCGAACGCCTGGTACGCCTGGGTATTCCAGTGGCCCAGAATGTGGATGCGGAATACTGCTGTCGCCAGCTGCTCAACTGGCTGGCTCAGCCCCAGGGCGCGGCCAGCCTGCCCCAGGCCAAGGCATTGGTGCACGAACTGCGACAGCAGCGCGACATGATGCTGCCGGACGTGGCCCGTGCCATCGATCAGTATCTGGTACCGGTATTGGGGCGCTA
>JBFGZM010000451.1:0-2733 GCA_041586815.1 Marinobacterium sp.
CCGGCCGGAATACCCGCCAGCAGGTACTGCCGGGCCTGCTGACGCGTGGGCCACTCGCCCTTGGGATAGCTATGCACCAGCCCCATGAGGCTAATGGCGATAAAGAACAGCAACGCCATGATCAGCCCGGGTACTATGCCGGCAATAAACATCTCCGCAATGGGTACCTGGGCCAGCACACCAAAGAGCACAAACAGCATGGAGGGCGGGATAATGGGCGACAGCAGGCCACCGGCCGCGGTAATGGCGGCGGCGTAGGACTTGTCGTAACCCTCCTTTTCCATCGCCGGCACCATGGCACGGGACATGATGGCAATCTGGGATGCGGCTGACCCCATGATCGCCGCCATCATCATGTTGGCCACCAGGTTGATATAGGCCAGGCCGCCGCGAAAGCCGCCCACCAGTATGCGGGCCAGATTGACCAGGCGGGAGGTCAGGCCCCCTTCGTTCATCAGCTCGCCCGCCAGCATGAACAGCGGAATGGCCAGCAGACCATAGCTTTCGACGGCGCCAAAGAGCTGCTGGGCATAGGAATCAAACAGCACCGCATTGCCCGACACTGCTATATACCAGAGGGCGGAGAGGGCCAGCACCAGGGCGATGGGGACGGCGCTAAACAGCAATACCGAAAAGATCACCAAGGTCATGCGGTTTCTCCCGCCAGGGCCGGTCGCGCGCTCAGACACTCAACCAGATTACTCAGGGCATGCAGGCTCAATGACACCGCAAAAAAGGGCAGTGCCAGCCAGATCCAGAACTTTTTCAGCCCCAGGGTGCTGGTGTTTTCGGCATAGATAAAATTGAAGGTCTGGGCCTGAAACACCTGCAGATCAAAGCCCGACTGGGCCAGCGCGACAGGGTCATACCAGCGCAGACACAGCCACAGCAGCACCAGGGCAAAAACCAGGATCACCAGATCGCTGAACACCGACAGCGCTCTGCGCACGGCCGGCGTGCAGCTGTCGGTCAGCAGGGTAACACTCACCCCCTCACGCCGCTTCAGCAACACGGCGGTCGTGAGAAAGGCCATCCAGACCATGCAGTAGATCGCCAGCTCATCCACCCAGTAGATGGCATGCCCCAGGGAGCGACTGGCGATATTCAGCAGCACCAGCAGGGTAACAGCCCCTGCCAGTACCGCGGCCACCCGGGTTTCCATCCGGGCGACCGTATTCGAGACCTTGTGCAACATGGCATTCTCCTGCGTGCCCCCGATGCTGAGCCCCGGAGGCAGCCTGGGTGCGCAGCGTCAATCAGCTGCCCTTGATCTCAGCCGCCACCTTGCGCAGGGACTCCAGCGCCGGCGCCTTGGCCGACCAGGTTTGCTCCCAGACGCCGATCGCCTCGCTGAAGGTGCTGCGATCCGACGCGGTGATGGTGATATCAAGCCCGCGCAGCTGCGCTTCCTGATCCTTTTCCTGTGCCTGGAAACGGTCAATCACGGCATCCAGCTGCGCCTTCATGCTGCTGCGGATCAGGTTCCTGTCGTCCTCGCCCAGTGAACGCCACAGACGACCGGAGACCACCCCCACCATCGGAAACATCATATGGTTGGAGATCATCAGGTTGTCGGCGCGTTCATAGAATTTGAGAATCAGGATGGAGTCGAAATCCATGTCGATGGCATCAACCTGGCCATTGGCCAGGGCATCATAAACTGCCGGCAACGGCAGGGGCGTCGGTGCTGTCCCCAGAGCCGCATAGAAATCACGAATCGGCTCAAACGGCGTTATGCGCAACTTTTTGCCCTCAAGATCCGCAGGGCTCATGACCGTTTCGCGACTGAGCACCTGGCGCATGCCCGCCATGCCGTAACCAATACCCACCAGACCTGCGCCTGCGGGCAGCTGATCCAGCAAACCGATAGCGGCATCGGAGCGCAGCAGGGCCGCAGCCTGATCGATATCATCCACCAGGTAAGGCGCATAGAGGGCACCAAAGTCCGGCACCCGGTTGGACATTTCGGCGATGGTCAGAAAGGCCATATCCAGAGCGCCGGTTTGCAGCTGTTGCACCATCTGGGCTTCATTGCCCAGTTGCTGTGCCGGGAAAACCGATACCCGATGTTCCCCGCCGGACTTTTCATTCAGTTCTTTGGCGAAATCGTTGGCCGCCTGGGTCCAGATATGGGGTGGCGGAGTAATCAACCCGAGACGGAAGTCCTGGGCCTGGGCCGTGATGGCGGATAACGCCAGCGATGTCGCCAGCAGCAGGGGTTTGAAGTCAATCATGGTGAGCTCCATTGCTGTTATAGGCAGCGTCTGCCCACGAACACGCAACGGGGCAGTCTGTGCTGACTGGCACTGCACGACGCACGCCACAGGCGCGTGCGATGGCTGCGTGGTGCCAGATACAGCTATCAGACCAGAGAGTGCAGGCATCGAACTATCCTGATACTTCACAATCCCTATCCGTTTTTACCCCCTAACAGAAGACCCGGGCTCCAGCGTCCCCTAGCGGGCCGCCGCATCAACATACTGCGAAGCGCAGGTGGCGCTGTCCTGCTGCTTGCCTGGCAGTGGCTCGAACAGGTGCCCTAGCTGATGACGTTGCAAGGCGGCGGCCAAGTCGGAACCGTCTTCATTTTGCAGCGCAGCGACCTTGAGGCTACGCAGGATTTCACTGGCATCGGAACGACCACTGAGCGCCCGGGCCGCAGCCGAAACCGCCCTGAAACTGCGCAGCCCCCGCTCCCGGGTTTTGCTGTAGCCCTTGATCAGCTCCGGCAGA
>JBFGZM010000452.1:0-2713 GCA_041586815.1 Marinobacterium sp.
CATCTCGGTGCCACCGTGGTTGAGGTGAATGCTGCCATCGGTATAAACATGCACCAGGGCGCCGGCCTGGTTAAGGATGGTGGCGGTAAAGGAAATGCCAAATTTCACCGGCGTCAGGGCGATGCCCTTTTTCAGTATGGGGCTGCTGGCATTGAAAGCGGTAATGGCGTCGCGCCGCTGCTGGTATTCACTGCTGGCCTCAAGCTCGGCGGTCATCTCGTCGAGCATGTTGTCCTCGACGGTCTGGTAATAGTGCGTGACGTTGCGCTCGGTCTTGCCGTAGTAGTTGTGCTTGCGCACCTCCAGCGGATCCTTGCTCAGGGTGCGGGCAATGTCATCCATGATGTATTCGATGGCCACCATGCCCTGGGGGCCGCCGAACCCGCGGTAGGCGGTGTTGGAGGCGGTGTTGGTCTTGCAGCGGTGGCCGGTAACGGTGGCATCGCCAAGGTAATAGGCATTGTCGGAATGGAACATGGCGCGGTCGACGATGGAGCCCGACAGGTCCGGTGAATAGCCGCAGTTGCCCGCCAGTACCAGGTCGATGCCCTGCAGTCGGCCGCTGTCATCAAAGCCGACATCGTATTCGACGTAGAAGGGGTGGCGCTTGCCGGTCATCAGCATGTCGTCGACCCGGGGCAGCCGCATCTTGGTGGGCTGGCCGGTGAGGCGTGCAATCACGGCGCAGAGACAGGCGGGGCCCGCGGCCTGGGTTTCCTTGCCGCCAAAGCCACCGCCCATGCGGCGCATGTCGATCACGATCTTGTGCATCGGCACGTCGAGTACCTCGGCGACCAGTTTCTGCACCTCGGTGGGGTTCTGGCTGGAGGTGTAGACGATCATGCCGCCGTCTTCGGTGGGGATGACCGATGAAATCTGGGTTTCGAGGTAAAAGTGCTCCTGACCACCGATATGGAGGCTGCCCTGCAGGCGGTGTGGCGCGCCGGCCAGGGCCTTGGCGGAGTCGCCGCGCTTGTGCTGGTGGCTGTCGAGCACGAAGTGTTTCTTCTTCAAGGCATCTTCCACGCAGAGCACGGCTTCCAGATCTTCGTACTCGATCACGGCGGCCATGGCAGCCTTGCGTGCGTTATCGAGGCTGTCAGCGGCCACGGCAACTACCGGCTGGCCCACATACTCCACCTTGCCATCGGCCAGCAGCGGATCACCCGGCGCCACGGCGCCGATATCGAGCTGGCCCGGCACGTCCTGGCTGGTGATGGCGATGCGCACGCCCGGCAGCTGGTAGCAGGGTGCGGTATCGATGCTGAGAATGCGGGCGTGGGGCCGGTCGCTCAGACGGGCGTAGACGTGCAGCTGGTTGGGAAATTCCAGCCGGTCATCGATGTAGACCGCTTCGCCGCTGACATGCTTTGCTGCGCTTTCGTGGGGAATCTTGCGGCCGACGCCGGTTTGAAGGTCCTGGCGTACCAGTGCCATCATTTCTTCCTGCGTTCTGCTGATCTTACTGTGGTTAGACATAATCGGTTACCCGTGTAGCCAGAGCCGGTGTGCTGAGTTCCAGGAAATACTTGCGCAGCAGGTTGGCGGCGGTAAGCGCGCGGTATTCCTTGCTGGCGCGAAAGTCGCTGAGCGGCGTGAAGTCTTCGCCCAGAGCCTTGGCGGCGGCATCAATGGTGGCCTGATTCCAGGGCTTGCCGATCAGCGCCTGTTCGCAGCGGCTGGCCCGCTTGGGAATGGCGGCCATGCCACCGAAGGCGACCCGGGCGTCCCTGATCTGATCGTCCTCTATACGCAGGTCGAAGGCGCCGCAAACGGCGGAGATATCATCATCCAGGCGCTTGGATATCTTGTAGACGCGAAAGCTGTCGCGGCCCCGGGCCCGTGGCACGATGATTTTTTCGATGAACTCTGCTTCCTGGCGCACGGTGACGCGGTAGTCCACAAAGTAGTCGGCCAGCGGGATGGTGCGGGTGCTGCTGCCCTGGCGCAGAACGATCTGCGCGTCGAGTGCAAGAAGGGCGGGTGGCGAATCGCCGATCGGTGAGGCATTGCCGATATTCCCGCCAAGGGTACCCTGGTTGCGGATCTGCAGTGATGCAAAACGGTGCAGCATGGCACCGAAATCCGGATATTCGCGGGCCAGCACGCCGTAACAGTCGGTCAGCGGCACGGCGGCGCCGATCTCGATACGGTCATCAAACGTCTGGACCTGTTTCAGTTCGGCCACATTGCCAACGTAGATCATGACCGGCAAGGTACGGTGCATCTGGGTGACTTCCAGTGCCAGGTCAGTGCCGCCGGCCAGCAGGCGGGCCTCGGGGTTGTCCTGGTACAGCTGGGCCAGATCGGCCACCGTCAGCGGAGAAAAGCTCTGGTTGCCGGCGCTGCCCAGTTTAACGGTGCCGACAGGCTGGATGTCACGCAGCCGGGCCAGGGTCTGTTCGTGCTGCTGATCAAACTGGTCCTGCGCGGCAGTTGTGCAGCTGCTGGCGGCGGCTTCAAGAATCGGGCGGTAGCCGGTGCAGCGGCACAGGTTGCCGGCCAGGGCCTCTTCGGCGGCGGCCTTGTCGGGCTTAGGGCTGTTTTTCTGCAGCGCAAACAGTGACATGACAAAGCCCGGTGTGCAGAAACCGCACTGCGAGCCGTGGCAGTCGACCATGGCCTGCTGCACGCTGTGCATTTGCCCCTGGTGTTTGAGACCCTCCACGGTAATGAGCTGTTTGCCATCAAGCGCGGACACAAAGGTCAGGCA
>JBFGZM010000453.1:0-2705 GCA_041586815.1 Marinobacterium sp.
CCCCCTGGCCGAAACAAACAGATAACGGCGCGCCAACCCCCCGCGCAGCGGTTAAGATATCCCCAGCGCTGGAACATAATAACGATAACGGAGAGATCCCCGTGTACAAGATTCTGATTGCCGATGATCACCCGCTGTTTCGCGAAGCCATCACCAATGTCATCCATACCAGCCTGCCGGGCTGCGAAACGCTCGAAACCGAAAACCTTGACAGCGCGCTGGCACTGACGCTGGAGCAGGACGATCTGGATCTGATTCTGCTTGACCTCAACATGCCCGGCATGCACGGCCTGAACGGTCTGATTACGCTGCGCAACGAGGCCCCCACCGTGCCGGTGGTGATTGTTTCAGCCGAAGAGGACAAGCAGGTTGTGCTGCAGGCCATCACTTACGGTGCCGTGGGTTTCATTACCAAGTCGTCGCCACGGGAACAGATGACCGAGGCGCTGCAGCAAATTCTTGATGGCAACGTCTATTTGCCCTCGGACATCATTCGTACCAGCAAGCCCGAGAGCCGTCGCAACCGCAACGATGAAAACCGCATCCCGGTGGAGCTGTTGTCATCACTGACACGACGTCAGTTGCTGGTACTCGAGCGCATGGCGACAGGTGAATCCAACAAGCAGATTGCCTACAACCTCAATATCGCCGAAACCACCGTCAAGGCCCATGTCTCGGCGATCCTGCGCAAGCTTGGCGTGCACAACCGCATTCAGGCCGTACTCTCGGCCGGCAATATCGATTTCGCCCAGTACCTGCGCCGCTAGTCAGTGCTACTCATCATCGCCGCACCCCTCAACTTTACCCGGGCCGCGCAGGGGAGCAGGGATGCACCAAGCCTCCCGGCGCCGGCGCCCTGATCAACAAGGCAGCTTTGCAACCACGCATCGCGCCTTTTATCATCGCTCAATAATGGAACGTTCAACCCTCAAACCCGCTTGCTCAGCACATGGTTCAGGGTGGTCTTGAGTTTCAGAGGCCGCACGGGCTTGTGCATCAGCAGATAGCCCAGATCGCGAATCTGCTGTTTCAGTTCATGACTGTAATTGGCGGTCACCATCAGCACCGGCAGGTCATCGCGGCGCTGGCGCCTGATCTCGGCCACCAGGTCGATGCCGTTATCATCGTTATCCAGGTGATAATCCACGATCAGCAGGTCCACCGGGGCATCCGCGACCACGACGCTCTGTTCCAGATCAGCCAGCGACAGTGCCGTTACCACCTCACAACCCCAGCCCTCGATCAGGGTCGCCATGCCGTCACAGATCGCCTGGTCATTATCGACCACCCACAGGCGGGCATTTTCGAGCCATTGCTGGGCCGGCGCTGCAGTTTCCCGAACCTCACCAGACCGGGGTGCCAGGGTGCCCAGCGGCACTTCCACCGAAAATACCGAACCGCGTCCCGGCACCGAGGTCACCGCCACCTGATGCCCCAGGATGCGGGAAATCTTGTCGACAATGGCCAGGCCAAGGCCCAGCCCCTTGTCGGGATGGCCGCCCCCCGGCGGCAGGATGCGCCGGAACTCCAGGAAAATCTCGCTCAGTTTTTCCTCCGCGATACCAATACCGGTATCCCACACCTCGATCAGCAGGCTGTCACGACGGCGGCGGCAGCCAAACAGGATGCGCCCGGTTTCGGTATAGCGCAGCGCATTGGAGAGGAAATTGCGCAGAATCCGTGCCAGCAGCTGGCTGTCGGAGCGAATCACCGCATCACTGCTGACAAAGCGCAGCTGCAGCTGCTGCTTGCGCGCCACCTGGCGGTACTCATTGGCAATATTCTGCAGCAGATCCCGCACGCAGAAGGCATTGATATCCGGCGTAATGACCCCGGCATCCAGCTTGGAGATGTCCACCAGGGTACTGAGCAGGCTCTCGACATCGGCCAGGGAGTTGCTCACCGAGGCCACCAGCCGTCCCACGGACGCCTGCATCTCCTGCTCCTGCAAGGCACCGGTAAAGAGGCGGGCCGCGTTCAGCGGCTGCAGCAGATCGTGACTCACGGCGGCAAGAAACTTGGTCTTGGACAGGTTGGCCTGCTCGGCCTCTTTCTTGGCCTCACGCAGGCGCGCCTCGATCTCGACGCGCTCGTGAATCTCCTGGCGCAGCTTGGCATTGAGCGCCCTGAGCTCCGCGGTGCGTTCATCGACGCGATGTTCCAGATGCTGATAGGCCTGCTCCAGCGCATGGGCGGTGCGGCGGCGTTCGGTAATATCGCGGATCATGACGAAGATGCCGACGGCGCGGCCGTTGCTGTCCAGGTTCGGCACATAGGACTTGAGCATGCAGCGCATTTCGCCCTGCAGGTTTTTCTCGTCGATTTCGAAGGTCACACTTTCTCCGGCCAGGGCCCGTTCCATATAGGGCCGGATCTTGCGGAACTGAACCTCGCCCTGAACCTCGCTGATCAGGCGGCCGTTCAACTCCCCCCGTGGCCAGCCATACCATTCGTCGTACACCTTGTTGCTGAACCGGTAGCGCAGATCCTCTCCCACATAGCCGATCAGGGCCGGCACATGGTCGGTAATCAGGCGGATCCACTGCTCGCTTTCACGCAGGGTTTCGGCATAGTGATGGCGCTCGGTGATATCGGTGTAGGTATTAACGTAACCCCCGGCGGGCATAGGGTGCGTGCGAATCTCCAGCACCCTGCCATCGGGCAGGGTCTGTTCCAGCGCCTGAATCCCGTCGGAGCTTTGCAGC
>JBFGZM010000454.1:0-2704 GCA_041586815.1 Marinobacterium sp.
AGGTGTTCGGCGGGGTCGAGTCCTGTGCGCAGCGACAGCTGTACTACGGGAATATCCGCGGCGGGGAAAGCGAGCTTGAGCGGGATGAAGACGCCATGGTCGAGCCCGCGTTTATGTTCTTGCCCAGAGGCAATACCGGCACCCTTGAGCAGCGTCTCAATGCGCCTGGCCAGGGGTGGGTTGCCGGGGGCCGGCCACTTGAGCTGGTAGGTATGGGCGGGAAAACCGTAATAGTCGTAGAGCAGATCAGGGGCGGCCTGGGCATTGATGCTGAATTCCGGCATCTCCCAGTGGGCGGAAATCACCAGCAGGGCCTGTGGGCGGGCGCCGACCTGTGTCACCAGGTTGCGCAGCCAGGTTTCCATAGGGTCCCAGCTGCCGGTCGGCGGCCAGTCCATGAAGAAGCAGGGGCCGGCGCCGTGGGGAATAAAAAGACTGGGCAGGCGTGGTGGGTTCATGGAGCGTCCTCGGTGACGGGGATATTATGACAATGGAAAAGCTTTCCAGCGAATCAATCCACCAGGGCCAGGCAACGCCTGCCTGGCCCTGGCAGGGGTTTAGAAACGCAAGCCCAGACGGCGGTCCAGCGAGAAGCGCTCGCCGCCGCGCAGGAAAACTGCAATGGCGATCAGGCCCCACATCAGCGGGTATTCCATGCCACCGCTGGTCCAGAAGAAGCCGTTCGCGGCATGTACCGTCAGTGCGACGCTCATGAGTACTGCGATGCCCAGTGCCGCCGGGCGAGTCAGCAGTCCCAGTACCAGTGCAAGTCCACCGAAGAATTCCACCAAGCCTGCCAGCAGGGCGAACAGGAAACCGGGTTCCATGCCAAGGTTGGTAGCGAAAAACTGGCCGGTGGCGTCCAGACCGTAGCCGCCGAACCAGCCGAACAGTTTCTGGGCGCCGTGGGGCATCAGCAGCAAACCTGCGGTGATGCGGATCATTGGATAGCCCAGTGGCGCCAGGCGATCAAACAGGGTAGTTGCGGTCTGGGCCGGGTTGCTGGTGTTGCTGCTCATGGTGAATCTCCTGGGTTTGTGAGTGGGGCCTCATTCGAGGCGCTGAACCTGGAGTCCATGGTATGTTTGTTGCTGTATGTTTCATAGAATGCAAAAAGGGAACCTATGGTTTCCGATATGGAAACCAGAATCGAAGGTTCAGTTGATAAGGTGACGCAGCGCCGGCGACGGCGCCACACCTTGTTCGGCAGTAAATTTCAGAGGAAAGCATGACTTCATCTATCAGCGACGGGTCTTTCAGCTTTGGAGGCATGCTCGGGGGCTCGCTGGACGACATAAAAGCTTTCTGCGCGGTAATCGAGTTTGGCTCGGTGTCCAGAGCGGCAATAGCGCTGGGTGAAACCAAGGGCAGTGTCAGCCGGCGGGTATCGCGGCTTGAGTCCAGGCTCGGCACGGCATTGCTGGCGCGCACCCCCAGGGCCGTGAGCGCCACGCAGGAGGGCACTGCTTTTTATGGCAAGGCCCGGGACGCGCTCTCTCTGCTGGCCGATGCCACCCAGGGGGCACGCCAGGCCCGGACGGTGCCCCATGGCAACTTGCGGGTGACGGCGCCGATGGATCTTGGTCTGGATGTCCTGCCGCCATTACTGGTGCGGTTTCGTGCACTCTATCCCCAGATCACGGTGGAGCTGTTGCTGACTGACGCGCCGCTGGATCTGGCAGCCAATCGCGTGGATCTGGCGCTACGGGCTGCCTCGGGCAACCTGCCGAATATGGGCTACCGGGCATCGACGCTAACGCGGTTTCGCTTGGGGCTCTTTGGTTCTCCTGCCTACCTGGCGGCGCGAGGCGCGCCCGAAGCGCCCCAGGATCTGGAAATCCAGGATCTGGTGACGTTTCGTGACCGGGAGGGGGCGGCAAGCCTGACGCTGCAGAACGACAGGGGGCGCCGGGTCGAGGTGACCGCAAGGCCGGTGGCGCGCACGACAGACTACGCCAGTGTGCATCGTCTTGTTCAGGCGGGCGCCGGAATTGGCGTGCTGCCGGATCTTGTGGCCGAACGGAGCCTGGCGGCAGGTCTGATCGTGCCGGTACTGGAGCAGTGGCATCTGGGCCACGGTACTCTCTATGCCATCAGTCTGAGTGGCGACCAGGCGCCGGCACGGGTCGGCGTGTTCCGTGATTTTATCCGTGCCGAGCTAAACGCCGGCGGGGCAGAAGGCTGAGCGGCTTTATTCGTAATTCGTAATTCGTAGTTTGTAACTCGTCATTGGTTATTTGGAAGGGGGCTTGGGCTAACAAAGTCATCCATGTCCAATCTTCCGTCATCCTGTTGCAGTGCCGCTGCGGCGGTTTGCATGCGCAGATAGCGTTCCGCAGTGCCCGGGTGCGTGAGGCCGCGAGTGTGGCGAATCGAGGCTGGAAAGTCGGTGCCCAAACGGCGCCAGAAGGCCACGCCCGGTGCCAGCGGTACGCCAGCCCGGTGCAGCAACGCCAGTGCCTGCAGGTCGGCCTCCAGTTCCAGGCGCAGGGCCTGGCGATGAATGCCCAGGGTGGCGGCGATGCCCGGACTCGGATAGCCCTGGGTCAGGGCCAGAAGGTCAATCAGCGCGCCCGACAGCAGGTTGCGCAGTTGCCTGTTCATGTGCTGCAGGCCGTTGTGAGCCATTTCGTGGGCGATCACCATGGCAAGCTCATCATCGTGTGTTGCATAGCCAAGCATTGCCTGGGTGACGCGGATGCTG
>JBFGZM010000455.1:0-2689 GCA_041586815.1 Marinobacterium sp.
GTAACCCGCACTACATACTGCTGTTTCGTTATCACGATGCACTGCAACTGCAGGATATCGAGCCGCTTTGAGCCTGATTGCCTCCCGGCTCCGGAAAGCACTAAAGTGCTGGCCCACCGCCAAACTTGCACGTACTCTTTGAATCACTGTGGATCAGATACCGGACACGCGTTATTCCATGCCAGATACAACGCCACCAGCGAGCAGGCTGCAGCAGCTGAGCGATAAGCTCGGCTTCTTCATGCAACAGCACCCCCGCCTGTTCGTACTGTCGGGTGCCGGCATCAGTGCCGACTCCGGCATACCCGACTACCGCGATCACCAGGGCAACTGGAAACGCCCGCCGCCGGTGGACCACCGCGATTTCGTGAGCAGCCACAGCTGCCGGCAGCGCTTCTGGGGCCGCAGCCTGGTAGGCTGGCCACTGATGGACAGGGCCCGCCCCAATGATGCCCACCTCGGCCTCGCCGCACTGGAGCTGCGCCAGCAGATCGAGCTGCTGGTAACCCAGAATGTGGATGGTCTGCATCAGCGCGCCGGCAGCAATGCGGTGCTGGACCTGCACGGACGCTCCGACCGGGTGCTCTGTCTGGGCTGTGGCCAGCGTTACAGCCGGGCTCTGGTACAGCAACGCCTGGCCGACGACAACCCGACCTTTGCCAGGCAGCAGGCGCCGGCCGCCCCCGATGGCGATGCGGACCTCGACGTGGATTTCAGCCAGTTCACCCTGCATGACTGCGAGCGCTGTGGCGGTATTCTCAAGCCCGATGTGGTGTTTTTTGGCGATCAGGTCCCCAGGGATCGGGTCAGCAGCGCCATGGAGGCGCTGGCCCGCGCCGATGCCATGCTGGTGGTCGGCTCATCGCTGATGGTCTATTCGGGCTTTCGCTTTTGCCGCCAGGCCGCCACCCTTGGAAAGCCCATCGCTGCGGTAAATCTGGGTCGAACCCGCGCCGACGACCTGCTCAGCCTCAAGCTTGAAGCCCCTGCAGGCCCCCTGCTACAGGCCTGCCTGCGCTAACCGCAAGCCAGTGCAGAGGCACCTTATGGCCACAGCATTGGCGGTCTGATTCGGCTATAATGGCCGCTTTCAGACCGGCTACCGAGGCTATCCGTTGACGTCACTCCCCTTTACCGACCTGCCACTGCCCCAGGCAATGCTCGATAACCTGACTGCCATTGGCTATCAGGACATGACGCCCATCCAGCAACAGAGCCTGCCCCTGCTGCTGGAAAACCGCGACCTGATTGCCCAGGCCAAAACCGGCAGCGGCAAGACGGCAGCCTTCGGCATCGGTTTGCTGCTAAAGCTTGAACCGGCCAGCTTCACCCCCCAGGCGCTGGTGCTGTGTCCAACCCGCGAGCTGGCCACCCAGGTCGCCAACGAGTTGCGCCGCCTGGCCCGTTTCCAGGCCAATATCAAGATCATCACCCTGTCCGGCGGTGTGTCCATCGGACCGCAGATCGGCTCGCTGGAGCACGGTGCCCATGTAGTGGTCGGCACACCCGGGCGCATCCGCGACCACCTGAACAAGGGCACGCTCAAGCTTGGCCGCATCAAGACCCTGGTGCTGGATGAAGCCGACCGCATGCTGGACATGGGCTTTCGGGATGAAATCAAGCAGATCGCCAAAGAAACGCCACCCAGCCGCCAGACGCTGCTGTTCTCCGCCACCTACCCGGAAGGCATTCAGGCCCTGAGCGCCGAGTTCCAGCGTGACCCCGCAAGCATTACCATCGAGACCAATGAGAGCCCGCTGAAAATTCAGCAGTGCTTCTTCGAAACCGACCGGGATGAGCGCATGCAGGCACTGCAGCGCCTGCTGCTGCACTATCGCCCGCAAGCGGCGGTGATCTTCTGTAACACGCGGCAGAGCTGCAACGAACTGGGTGCGTTTCTCAACAATGAAGGCTTCAGCGCCGCAGTGCTGCATGGCGAGCTGGACCAGCGAGACCGTGACCAGGTACTGGTGCTGTTTTCCAACCGCAGCTGCCCGATCCTGATCGCCACCGACGTGGCGGCCCGCGGTCTGGACATCGACGACCTGCCCTGCGTTATCAACTACGAGCTGACCCGCGACGCCGACACCCACACCCACCGCATTGGCCGCACCGGCCGGGCGGGGCGTGAGGGCCTGGCACTGAACCTGGTGATTCCATCCGAAGGCTACAAGGTAAATGCGATCATGCAGGCCCAGCAGGCCGCCGATCCCGATTTCCTGCCCCTGCCCGAACTCAGCAATGAACGCCCGGCCCCGGCGGGTATGGTGACGCTGGCAATCAATGGCGGGCGCAAAAACAAGGTGCGCCCCGGCGATATTCTCGGTGCCCTTACTGGCACCTCCGGCATTGCCGGCAGCAGCGTCGGCAAGATCTTTATTTTCGACTTTGTCGCCTACGTGGCAGTCGAGCGAGCGGTCGCCTCCAGGGCGCTTGGGCAGCTGCAGAACGGCACCATCAAGGGCCGCAAGTACCGCATCCGCAAGCTCTAACGCCACGCTCAGGCCACTGGCGCCCTCCGCATCACCGGTGGGTGCCAAAAGTCGCTTTCCCCAGCCGAAAAGAATGGACAAAGGCGGTTTTCAGGCGTAAACAGTGCACTTTGATCAAACACTGAGCACTCACTTGAACGCCATCGCCCTGCCCGACAGCACCCTGCTGTTCGATCAAATCGCTGATGCCCTGGCAA
>JBFGZM010000456.1:0-2687 GCA_041586815.1 Marinobacterium sp.
CAGGGAACGATCGCTGTTGGTTTCCAGCCAGTTGGCTTCGGTTTCCGGTGCTTGCGCCAGCGCGCCTGCCAGATCGAGCATGCCCTGGTGCTGCGGCGCAGGCTCCACCCGTTCGCGCAGGGCGAGGGGCTCGGTGCTGCTCTGGGCAGCGGATGCGGCGGCCTGCGCCTGCAGGGCGGGCTGCAGGAAGCTCAGGCCGAGGGCCCAGATGACGGGTTTCATATTTTGCTTCATGCCCGGATTATTCAGAACTGCCCGGTCGCAGGCAAGGCCTGGCTTGGTTACAATAGCGCCGATTCAAAATTCATTCACGAAGAGTCTGACCATGGCCGATTACAAACTAGCCCCGTCCATTCTGTCCGCCGACTTTGCCCGCCTGGGTGAAGAGGTTGAAAATGTACTCGCGGCGGGTGCCGACATTGTGCATTTCGATGTCATGGACAACCACTATGTGCCCAACCTTACCATCGGACCAATGGTCTGCAAGGCACTGCGCAAGCATGGCATCAAGGCTCCGATCGATGTGCACCTGATGGTCAAGCCGGTGGATCGCATGATCGGTGAATTCATTGATGCCGGCGCCAGCTTTATCACCTTCCACCCTGAAGCGTCGGAACATATTGACCGCTCTTTGCAGATGATTCGCGATGGCGGCTGCAAGGCGGGTCTGGTGCTGAACCCGGCAACGCCACTGCATTGCCTGGATCATGTCATGGATCGGCTGGACATGATTCTGCTGATGTCCGTCAACCCGGGCTTTGGAGGTCAGAAGTTTATTCCCTCGACCCTCGACAAGCTGCGCCTGGTGCGTGAGCGCATCGACGCCAGCGGCCTGGATATCCGTCTCGAAGTGGATGGTGGTGTCGGCATCGGCAATATTGCGGAAATTGCCGCTGCCGGCGCCGATACCTTCGTGGCGGGTTCCGCCATATTCAATACGGATGACTACGGCGCCACCATTGCTGCCATGCGCGCCGAGCTGGCCAAGGTCTCCTGATGCGCCACCTGTTCGAAGGCAATGACCCCGCGCTGGTGCTGTTTGACCTGGACGGTACTCTGGTGGACAGCGTACCGGATCTGGCGGTGGCCGTGGACCTGATGCTGGAAACACTGGACCTCGCTCCCGCCGGTGTCGAACGCGTGCGCGACTGGGTGGGTAATGGTGCGCCGACACTGGTGCGCCGTGCCCTGCACGGGGAGCTGGATGTTTCAGCGGCGGCCTTTGCTCCGGGCCAGTTTGAAGAGGCCTACGCGCTTTTTCTGCAGTTCTATGGCGAGTCCACCGCGACGCTGAGTGTCCTCTACCCCGGCGTGAGCGAATGCCTGAAGGGGCTCAGGGCGCGGGGTATTTCGCTCGGCATTGCAACCAACAAGCCGATGCGCTTTACCACCGAGATGCTGCAGGGGCTGGGTATCGACAGCTATTTTCAGGTCGTGATCGGTGGTGACAGTCTGCCCACCTGCAAGCCGGATCCCGCCATGCTGCTCAGCGCCATCGAACAGTGCGGTGCAATGCCCGTGACGACCCTGATGGTGGGGGATTCGAGCAACGACATTCGCGCCGCCCGTGCTGCCGGATGCAAGGTAGTGGCTGTGCCCTATGGCTACAATCACGGCGAACCCATCGAGGCCAGTGCTCCCGACTTGATTGTGGAACGGCTTGATGCCTTGCTGTGAGTCGCTGTGACCACGGTTGCGCTGCGCTGCGGGCTTGCTATATCGTATGGTCCCAACATTCTGATTTGATTAACAACTTTCAGCCGTGAATTTATTCCTTGTACCTCATCAAATGGGCTTTCGACTCGGTGTACTGCAGCTGGAGTCTCGCTGGCGATGGCGTCGCTAACATCCGCTGGCACCTTTTCACCCGACTTTTTTTGAGGCAGGAACATGACGCCTGAACAGTTTTCCGATCTGGCCGCGCAGAATTACAACCGCATCCCGGTGATGCGCACCGTCCTGGCGGACCTTGATACCCCGCTTTCCACCTACATGAAACTGGCTGACGCGCCCTACAGCTACCTGTTCGAGTCCGTTGAGGGGGGCGAAAAATGGGGCCGCTACTCCATCATTGGCCTGCCATGCCGTACGGTGCTCAAAGTGAGCGGGCATGAGGTCACGATCAGCACCGACGGTGTCGTTGTCGAGCAGGTGGAAGTGGACGACCCGCTGGATTTTGTCGAACAGTTCCAGGCCCGTTACCGGGTGCCGGACCTGCCGCACCTGCCGCGATTCAATGGTGGCCTGGTGGGGTATTTTGGTTACGACACCGTACGCTATATCGAAAAGCGCCTGGCGGCGACGGCTCCCCCCGATGTTATCGGCACGCCGGATATCCTGCTGATGGTGTCCGATGAGCTGGTGGTGTTCGATAACCTTAGCGGTAAGCTGATCCTGATCTGCCACACCGATCCCGGTCAGCCGGATGCTCTGGCGCGGGCCGAGGCCCGGCTTGATGAGCTGGTGACCCGGCTGCGTTCCGTCATGCCCATGCCGCCCGAGGCGATGCCTGTACGCCATGTCGACGAGACGGCTTTCAAGTCGAGCTTTGGTGAAGACGCCTTCAAGCAGGCGGTGGCCCGGATCAAGGAATACATCCTGTCCGGCGACATGATGCAGACCGTAATCTCTCAGCGCATGTCGATCCCGTTCGAGAGCCGGCCGCTGGATCTCTACCGTGCCCTGCG
>JBFGZM010000457.1:0-2673 GCA_041586815.1 Marinobacterium sp.
ACTGGCGACCCGTATCCAGATGACGGCAATGCCGCAGATGGTGGCCCTGTTGAACGGCTTTGGTGGCGGAGCCTCCCTCTGTGTGGCGGCGGCGAGCTTTGCGGGGCTGGCAACCACGGACGGCCCCCTGGAACTGGTGGCGCTGGTGGCGATCTGCCTGACGCTGCTGATCGGCGCCGTGACCCTCAGCGGCAGCGCGGTGGCCTTTGCCAAGCTGCAGGAACTGCTGCCGGGGCGGCCACTGGGTTTTCGGGGCATGGGCGGCCTGAACCTGGCGCTCTTTGCGGCCGTGCTGGCACTGGCCGGTTCGCTTGTCAGCGGCAGCGGCGATGGCAGTACGCTGATCCTGCTTACGTTGCTGGCCCTGGTACTGGGAGTCACCCTGGTCATGCCTATTGGCGGCGCCGATATGCCGGTGGTGATTGCGCTGCTCAATTCCTACTCGGGTCTGGCGGCGGCAGCGGCGGGTTTCATCATGGGCAACAGTGTGCTGGTGGTGTCCGGTGCGCTGGTGGGGGCGTCGGGCATTATCCTCACGCGCATCATGTGCGTAGCCATGAATCGCTCGCTCATCGCGGTGCTGTTTGGCTCCCCGGGGGAGGCCGGTGGCCCGGCGATGGATGCCGATGAGGTCTATGCCGGCAAGGTGAAATCGTCCTCGCCGGAGGAAGTTGGCATGCTGCTGGAGAGCGCCCGCCGGGTGGTGATAGTGCCGGGCTTTGGACTGGCCATGGCCCAGGCGCAGCACGCTGTGCGAGACCTGGCCGATTCACTGGAACGCCGTGGCATCGAGGTGATCTATGGCCTGCACCCGGTGGCGGGGCGCATGCCGGGGCATATGAACGTGCTGCTGGCTGAAGCCGAGGTGGCCTACGACAAGATGCAGCCCATGGAGGAGGTCAATGCACTGTTCGAGCAGACGGATGTCGCCATCGTTATTGGCGCCAACGACGTGACCAACCCGATGGCACGGGAAGACAAGGGCAGCCCGATTTACGGCATGCCGATCCTGAACGTCGACAAGGCGCGTACCGTGGTGGTGGTCAAACGCAGCCTGAGCCCGGGTTTTGCCGGGCTACCCAATCCGCTGTTTGCCCGGGATAACTGCCTGATGCTGTTTGGTGATGGCAAAAAGGCCATCATGGAGCTGACGGCGACGGTGAACGAAAGCGTTTAAGCAAGGGAGGGCGGCCTGGCCTGGCGTGTCGTCCTCAATACTCATCGGGTTTGCGTTCTCCAAATTATGGAGTTGTCTGCCCAAGATCACCTTTATCGACGGTTTCGACATTCTTTTCAAATCGGACCCCAATCTACCGACATTGGGGCCCGGTTCTTGCTTCGTCTTCTTCTACTGCTTGTCGGCTCATTTTGAGCTTTCAGGCTGCTTTCGCCTGAATGTGCGGCATGCTCACCAGGCTCCAGCCCTCATCGTCAATTGCAACAGACGATGTCCCTTCTTGGGGCAGCGCGGCAGCACACTGCTGCAGGTGGCCCGGCTATGCTAAGGGCCATGCTCATGCCCAGGCCCTCAGGGAAAATATCAGCAACCTGCCTGGCCGGACGAGGGCCGCGTTACCAGGGAGCGATTCTTGGCAAGGGCTTAGCCTATCAAGAATAGTGATAGGCATTAAAAGGTTAACTCATTTCAGATTATTTTGTGCGGGTGATACCGTATTCATACTGAATTTTTACCAGAATCGATCACGATTTCAGGAGTTCTATAATGAGGGAAATTTCAAAAGATAATAAGAATTTTCAGCAGGAAACGGTATGCGTAAAGAACACGACAAACCGGTGTTACCAGATTGATTTATAGAAGAGGTTTTTGCCCCGAGGCAGCTGACTGAAAGTTATCGCTGGCGTGGGTGAAGGTCATTCTATCTTCCTGTATTCCTACTATGGCTTTGACGTGGCTTTGACGTGGCTTTTGGCTGCTGAAGGCCTTTGAAACCTGAGTACCGATTGGCCGGGCGGCACCAATAAAGCGTTCCAACGTCTCAAACCAGGAGACCAAGCATGACTAAAATAAAAAGTGAAACCGAGTTCAGCCAGCACGCATTTCGCAGGGCACTGGGCAACTTTGCTACTGGGGTTACCATTGTTACGGCCCGGGGTCCGGGAGGTGAACATGTTGGTGTGACTGCCAGCAGTTTCAATTCGCTTTCAATGGATCCTCCGCTCGTCTTGTGGAGCAGTATGAAAGACACGAGAAGCTGCGCCGTTTTTGAGTCTGCCTCTCACTTTGCGATCAATATCCTTGCGTCGGACCAGATGGAGATGTCGAACCACTTTGCTCGCCGGCAAGAAGATAAATTTGCAGGTGTCGATTGGGAAGAAGGTATCGGCGGTGCGCCGATTTTTCCAAACTGCGCAGGCCGATTCCAGTGCGAGAGCTACGACAAGCTCGACGGTGGCGACCATTGGATCTTTGTTGGCAAGGTCATCGCTTTCGACGATTTCGGCCGGTCGCCACTGTGTTTTCACCAAGGCTCTTACTCCATGGTTTTCAGTCATCCGGGCAGCGCACCCAAAGAAGATGGAGGCGCTGGAAAAAGCCTGGCCGAACGCCGAATGGGCAACCATAAGTTTTTCCTGATGTTGCAGGCCGTACGTGCGTATCAGGAGCGCTATCGTCCAAAACTTGAGACGCTGGAGCTCAGCCTAATTGAAGCT
>JBFGZM010000458.1:0-2672 GCA_041586815.1 Marinobacterium sp.
AATTTTGCGGACGGGGCTGAAGCTGTATTAAGCGGTGAATATTCAGCCCCGCTTGCTGTAGCAGACGCAGGTTATTTAGCGACGCTTGCGTTACGGGCCTCTGTCAGCCAGCGGTCGAAGTCTGTTTGGTTCGCCTTGATCCAGCTTTCAGCATGGCGAAGAATATCCTTCGGCTTGTCTTCACCGGCTTCAATCAACGCATTCTCGGCATTCACATCTTTTATATCGATAGAGACATATTCAAAAAATGATCTGGCCGCCGGGTTCTCTGACAAAAATGCCTTGTTCGACATGATTTGAACCGTATTGGGCTCGAAACCCAGCTCAAGTTCCTGCGTTGCGCCTTTTTCGGGGTCGCGAATATTTAACCAGGTCACGTCTTTTTCCGGCACCAGGATGTTGCTGACCCACATCGGAGTCCAGGTGTAGTACAGAACGGGATTACCTTTGCCATAGTGCGCAATCGTATCGGCAATCAGGGCACCATAAACCCCCTGCCGGTGCGTAACCGTTTCGCGCAATTCAAGGCGGTCCAGGTGCTCTTCGATAACTTTTTCACAGCCCCAGCCCGGGTTACAGCCGGTCAGGTCGGCCTTGCCATCACCATCAATATCAAACAGCTGGGCGACCTTGGGGTCCTTCAGCTGTGCCAGGTCCGTGATGCCATGGGCATCCGCCGTTTTCTTGTCAATCAGTATGCCCTGCAAGGCATCCTTGACCAGCACACCGATGCGCGTATTCACCGCGTCCCCGCCGGAGCGCTCGTAATAATCTTCGTGCAGCGGATTCCAGTGTACCGCCATGTAGTCCGCATCCTCCTGCCCGACCGAGAGGTGGGCAATCGTGGGATCCGCTTCCAGTGCCTTATCGACCTTATAGCCCAGCTGCTCCAGGCCCAGGCGCACAACTTCTGTCTGGAACTGGGTATTGATGTTGCCAAAATCTATCGGCCTCACGGTGACGCCTGCCCCCGGCTTCAGCAAGGTGGTGTCACTCAATGCCTGGTGCGTTACAGACAGTGAAAGCAGCGCAGTGCCGCAGACAAGCCCCAGGCGTTTGAAGCTGTCGGTATTACATATTCCGGGAAAAAACATGCTGGATCACCTCTGCTAGTCTCGTTGGTCAGCCCGTTGTTCGAGCCCTGCGTGCTTACCGGCCAGCCCTTCGTTCAAAGGCTTCAGCGCGTGCAGTCCTGGCTCAGTGGCCAGGGCAAACATCCGGCTCACCCAAACAGTACTGCACCCAGGGCAAGCCGTTCAAACGACAAAATAGCAACCTGCTTAACTTAAAGTTAAGCAAAGATCCGCCAGACCCGCTAAAATTCGGCGCTAGTGTTACGGCCTGCACAACCCAGCCAAGGTGAATCCATGCGCAAGAAGGCGTTACCTTCGTTTAGTGCCCTGATCGCATTCGAGTCTGCGGCACAGCATCAAAGCTTCAAACAGGCAGCGGCGGACCTTTGCATCAGCCAGGCAGCGGTCAGTCGACAGATTCGTCTGCTGGAGGAACACCTGGGGGCGGAGCTGTTTGAACGCAGCCATCGGGCAGTTCGCCTGAGCGAAGATGGCAGGTTCTTCCTGGATGCCGTGACGCTCGGCCTCAACCACATAGAGGCCGCCTCACGCCAGCTGCGTGACAGGCACGAAGCGTCCAGCGTCCGGATAGGGCTGATGAGTTCACTGGCGGGCCTGTTTCTGGCCCCAAGGCTGGGTGAGTTCAGAAAAAAGCATCCGGATATCGACGTCTACATCATCAGTACGGAGTCGAACCCCGATCCCCGGCGGGAGCGGTACGACATCATGGTCAGCATGGGTGAACCCTCATCCAGTGCCTATGATGCCTACTGCCTGTTTAATGAAGTGGTTTTCCCGGTCTGCAGCCCGAATTACCTCAAGGCACATCCACCAATACACAGCTTTTCCGATCTGGCCAGGCAAACGCTGCTCAGCACCGACACCGAGCACTGGACCGGTATCCCCTGGCCCCGCATCGACTGGCCGTCCATGTTCGCGCACTACGAAACAGAGGTCGAGCCCATTGAGGGACTGCGCTACAGCAATTACCAGATGATGCTCAATACCGTGCTGAGCGGCCACGGTATCTGCCTGGGGTGGAAGCACCTGGTGACGGACCTGTTAAACAGCGGCAACCTTGTCAGGCCCGTTGAGGAAGTCTATGAAACGGACAGGAAGCACTACCTGCTGATCAATAAAACCATTGCCAACCGCCGGAATGTGGTGGTTTTCAGGCAATGGTTTCTAGACCAGATAGCGCAGATGAACAGTCAGGATTATTAGCCCGCTGCCGCCGTCACAGGGCGAAGTCAGAATGGCAGCGGCAGTTTTGCCGTGCGCCCTCCGTCGATCACCAAAACCTGCCCGGTGATGAACGCCGCCCCTTCCGTGCACAAAAACACTACGGCATCACCGATATCCTGCGGCTCGCCGGTACGGCCAACGGGGTGCAACGCCAACAAGTCCTGGCGGGCGCCGGCCGGGTTTGCCTGGGCATCGATATAGGCATTGCTCAGATCCGAATTGATCCAGCCCGGGGCAATCGCATTGCAGCGAATGCCGTCCCGTCCCAGATCAACGGCCAGGGCGCGGGTAAGGCCGTGAACACCGGCTTTGGAGCCGCAATAGGCCGCGTGCCAGGGATTGGCGCCAATACCC
>JBFGZM010000459.1:0-2664 GCA_041586815.1 Marinobacterium sp.
CCTGGGCGCGGACACCTACTGCTACATCAACCTGCCCACCGGTGAAACCCTCACCGTACGGGCGCCGGGGGATTTCAGTGGTGATTACGGTCAGGATGCGGGCCTGGCACCGGACCTGTCCCAGGCGCACCTGTTCGATGCCACGGGCAAGACTATCCCGCGCCCGCGTACCCCGGCCCAGGCGGCCTGACTGCTGCGGGAGCCCCGGTGAAGGCGACGAGGCGCAAGCCTGTTCGCCTGCCGAGCGGGCTTCCACCTATAACTGGCGCTACTCCAGTCAAGGTGAAAATTATGAAACTGAACACAAGCAATCTGGTGTCGCTGCCGGAGCGAGTGCTGCGCCCGACCTATGACCGCAGCCAGGTCAGGCAGGGGATCGCCCATATTGGTGTGGGCGGTTTTCACCGCGCCCATGAAGCCGTCTATACCGAAATGCTGCTTAACCAGGGGCTTGCTGCCGATTGGGGCATCTGTGGCGTGGGGCTGAGAGCGGAGGACCGTGCCATGCAGTCCGCGCTGGCTGCCCAGGATTACCTCTATACCCTGATTGAACTGGGGGACGGTGCCGATACCGGCGTACAGGTGATTGGTGCCATTGGAGATTTCGTGCTTGCCGATGATGGCGCCCAAAAGCTGATCGCCAAACTGGCGAGCGCGGAGACCCGCATCGTGTCGCTGACCATCACCGAAGGGGGATACTGTACGGACGACAGCACCGGCGAGTTCAATGCTGATCTGCCGCAGATCCGACATGATCTGGCCGAGCCGCAAGCGCCACAGACCGTTTTCGGTTTCCTGGCCGAAGCCTTGCAGCGCCGCCGGGATGCCGGCATTGCGCCCTTTACCCTGATGTCCTGTGACAACCTGCCCCATAATGGCGATGTGGCCCGCAACGCGATGCTGAGTTTTTGTGCGCTTCGCGATGCGCAGTTACACGACTGGGTGGCGGCGAATGTCAGCTTTCCCAACAGCATGGTGGATCGTATCACCCCCATGACCAGTGACGCCCACCGTGCCCAGCTGCAGGCCGATACCGGTGTAGAAGACCGCTGGCCCGTAGTGGCCGAGCCCTTTGTGCAGTGGGTACTGGAAGACAAGTTCTGCAATGGCCGGCCCGAGTGGGAGAAGGTCGGGGTGCAGTTTACCACCGACGTAACGCCCTATGAGGAAATGAAGATCGGCCTGCTGAACGGTGGTCACATGGCCATTGCATATCTGGGAGCACTGCTGGGCCACCCATATGTCCACGAAGCCACGCAGGATACGCAGCTGCGTAACTATGTACGCTGCTATATGGATCAGGATGTGACGCCATTGCTGGCCGAGGTTCCGGGCATTGATCTGACCCGTTACAAGGACACCCTGATCGAGCGCTTTTCCAATACGGCTATCTGTGATCAGGTCAGCCGGCTCTGCTCCGATGGCTCGTCCAAGCTGCCCAAGTTCGTGCTGCCGACCCTGCTGGGGCAGATCGAGCAGGGCAGGGCGATGGATCGCACGGCACTGATCATTGCGGCCTGGTGCCACTATCTGCACGGTGTGGATGAGCAGGGCAACCGTTATCCCATTTCGGACCCGCGGGCCGAATTGCTGCAGCGGGCGATCAGTGATTCGGAAAATCTGGCCGAACACTTTCTCGCCCTGGACGACGTATTTGGCAAGGTTATTCCGCAATCCGCGGCCTTTGTCGAAGCCTTCAAGCGCCAGCTTGAGCGGCTGCAGACCCTGGGGGTGCGCGCCACCCTGAAACTGGTGATGACGGTCTGACTATGCAGAGCGCGCCTCAGGCGTTTGCGATCTTTGACATGGACGGTCTGCTGATCGACTCCGAGCCGCTCTGGCTGGCGACACAGCAATCGCAGCTGCTCGGGCTTTACGATCTGGTGGTACCGGAGGCAGAGCTGCTGGCCTTTCAAGGCACCAGCACGGTGGCATTCTGCCACACCATGGCAGAGCGCCATGGCGAGCAGGGCGTTGATGCCCAGGCGTTGCTGGCAGCGATGTTGCAACAGATGGCGAACCTGATTCCTCAGGCGCCATTGATGCCGGGTGCGGCACTATTACTGCGGCGCCTGGTCGAGCTGCAGGTACCGGTGGCCATTGCGTCCTCATCACCGCTGCATTTTATCGAGGCCGTGGTGGAGGCCCATCGGCTGCCGGTGTCGGTGTTCGTCTCCGGACTGGAAGTGCCAAGGTCCAAGCCCCATCCGGCGGTGTTTGAGCTCGCCGCCGAACGCCTGGGTGCCGATGCACCGGGGCGGTGCCGCGTGTGGGAGGATTCGGTTAACGGCGTGATCGCCGCCCGGGCCGCCGGCATGGAGGTCATCGCGGTGCCGGACCGGACACATCCGGATCCGGCGCAGTTTGCCATCGCACATCACATTCATGCATCGCTGCTCGACAGTCTGGGTCCGGATGGCCATGTGGCAGTGCTGCAGGACCCTGTCAAACAAGCGCATGCTTTAATGAGGCCCCGATGACCAATTTGCTGGACCAACTGAAACAACAGAGCATCGTGGTGGCCGATACCGGTGATCTGGGTGCTATCCGTCGATTTTCGCCCCAGGATGCCACCACCAACCCGTCGCTGATTCTGCAGGCCGTGCAGTCCGGCAAGTACGATGCCCAGGTGCAGGCCATTCTGCACCGGGTGCGCGATCACGC
>JBFGZM010000460.1:0-2662 GCA_041586815.1 Marinobacterium sp.
AGGGCTGTCATAGTCCCGGCCTGCTGCATGTGCCGGCCGGTGCTCTGCGCCAGCGAACCTCGAGCCTCTGCAAGGGCTTTCCGACTGATATTGGCGCCCCTGATCTGACCGCCACAACCCGGATGCCGCCGCGCGACTACCAGTGTCAGGCGACGCAGGCGCGACTGCCCAGTTCGAAGCGCCTGGTTGCGGTATCCAGGATGTAGGCGCCGATCGGCAGTGCCGAGGTAGCGGCCGGGGACGGGGCATTGCAGACATTGATGGTGCGGGCGGTATTGACGAACAGAAAGTCGTCCACCAGTTTCCCGTCTTTTGATACTGCCTGGGCCCGCACACCGGCGGGGTAGGGCTGCAGGTCGGCTTTGTCGAGACTCGGGCAGTACTTGCGCACCTGCTTCAGGTAGCCCCCCTTGAGGAGCGAGTTTTTCAGCTCGAGCAGGCCAGGTTTCAGGTTCTGCTGCAGCACTTTCAGAATGCCGGGGTAGGACAGGGTTTCCAGGCTGTCTCGCAGCGAGATATCCCATTTGCGGTAGCCTTCGCGTTTCCAGGCCAGTACGGCGTTGGGGCCAACGGTGACGGTGCCGTCGATCATGCGCGTCAGGTGCACGCCGAGAAAGGGCATCGCGGGGTCGGGAACCGGATAGATCAGATGGTTGACGATCCGGTTGTGCTCGGGTTTGAGCAGGTAGTATTCGCCCCGGAACGGACAGATGCGAAAGGAGGGCTCGAGCCCCAGCATGGCAACGATGCGATCGGCCATCAGGCCGGAGCAGGAGATCATGTAGCGGGCGCTAAACGAGCCCTGGCTCGACTCGACCATGACCTCGCTGCGACGCTCTTCGAGGCCCGTGACGGTGCAGCCGAAACGGATTTCTCCGCCGAGCGCCCGGAAGGCCCGGCCCATGGCCTGGGTAACGGCGCGGTAATCGACGATGCCGCTGGAGGGCACGAAAATCCCGCCGAGTCCGGTGATATTGGGCTCGCGTTCTTTCAGTGCGCCGGCGCTGAGCCACTCCCGCTCCAGCCCGTTGGCTTCGGTGCGCTCCCAGAGTGCCTGCATGCGCTTCACCTCCAGGTCGGTGGTGGCGACGAGCAGTTTGCCGCAGGTGTCGTAGGCGATGCCGTGCTGGTCGCAGAAAGCCTTGGTGGCACGGTTGCCCTCCAGGCAGAATTTTGCCTTCAGGCTGCCCGGCGTGTAGTAGACGCCGGCGTGTATCACGCCGCTGTTGTGCCCGGTCTGGTGTTGTGCCAGGCCGCTTTCCTTTTCCAGCACCAGTACCTTGCGGTCCGGGTAGGCCTGCAGTAGCTGCATGGCCGTCGACATGCCGACGATACCGCCGCCGATAATGATGAAATCGTACATGCTGTTCTCGCTCTTGATAGGCCGCAGGGTTCGCAGGTCGGGGAGAATCAGCTGGCTGTGTTGCGCAGCGTCTGGGCATGGCTGAAGTAACCGCGCTGGCGCATCAGCTCGCGGCGCAGACCCTGGTGGGCGGTAAACTTGTCCCGGCCGTGGAGCCAGAAATGATTGTTGATCAGCAGGAAACTGCCGATCGGCACGGGCACCGAGAGAGTGCCCTGGCTGGTTTCGATCGCATCCGACAGGTCTGCCAGCCAGTTGCCTTCGTCGAAGTCCCTTGGCTGCACGAACTGGTCGATGTAGGACATGACGGGCAGACCCTGGCGGTCGAAATCGAACACCGGATGAAATACATCCTCGCGGATATTCTTGCTTGGTGGCGCCGCCCAGCGCAGGTCGCGGTGGGCCAGTGGGTCGGTGCTGAAACGCTCGAGCTGTTCCCAGTCATCCAGGTGCAGCAACAGGGAGTTGCCGCCCTCCATGTTCTGCTCGTCAATCTTCAGCATCATCACATAGTCCGTGCGCTGCTTTACGAAGGTACCGTCGTTGTGCAGCTCCATGACCCGGTGGGCCTGGCGCAGGTAGCTGTCGGAACTGTCGTCGTTCTGGACCACGAAGCGGGCGTAGTACTGGCCGCTCATCGCATCAAAATTGGAACGGCCAAACATGTGTGCCACCGCGGTACAGAACTTCACCATATCCTCCGCCTGCTCGGCCCGGTCGAGCCCCCCTGGAGATATCAGCAGGCCGCCGCTGTTGCGATCCACCAGGGTGTCGATCAGCAGCGGCTGCAGCTGGTTGTCACAGAGATCATCGAGGATTTTGGCGGCGCGAAAACGCAGGAATGATTTGTACTCCAGTGCCTGGATGGGGTATGGCGCCAGCTGCTCGACAAAACGGCTCACGACCAGGGGGTCAAACAGCAGCTTCAGCAGGCGCGGTGACTGCGCGCTCGGACTCAGCTGAAAGCCCGGATGCTCGCTGGCGTGAATGCGGCGCTCGGACAGAAGGGCGGCGGACGGGGTCATGACATACCTCGATAATGAAGATAGTGTTGATGTTTTTTAAAAATATCTACATTTTGATAAAACATCAACAAAATATATTCCCGGAGACTGTAGGCCCGGGAGGTCACGCGGTTATAATCGACGCCGAACGGGCACATTTCGATTTCGGCAGCAGGTTTGCCGGCAAGGGATTTCAATGGAAACGGAACGACAGAGTCAGGCAGTAGTCGCTTACGGCTTGCTAAAACAGGATATCGTTTCGGGGCACTATCGCCCCGGTGACAAGCTGCTGATG
>JBFGZM010000461.1:0-2660 GCA_041586815.1 Marinobacterium sp.
ACGGGCCTGGGCGAAACTTCCTACAATAAGACAGGCAGAATTAATGAACACGAACGAGGCTCTGGACGTGACGTCCTCCAATCCGTTGTCTGTGCTCAAGCTGGTGCTATTCAGCGCGCTGGGTATTTTCTTTTTCTTTGTACCGGTGGAGTTTGGCGGCAAGTCCACCATCCCGCTCGATCACATCGTCTCCTGGATTCGGGGCAATCAGCCCGTTGGCGCGGCTATCTATGCGTTGCTGATCATTGTCGCCGGCGGACTCTATCCGTTTGTGCGCGGCACCTGGCGCGACAACCCTACTCAGACGGTGTTTTCATTTCTCAAGCTCGGCGGCGTACTGGTATCGCTGATGGCCTATTTCGAGATTGGGCCCGCAGCCCTGTTTGAAAAGGACATGTTGCCGTTCCTGTTCAACAAGCTGGTGATTCCGGTGGGGCTGATCGTGCCGCTGGGGGCCATCTTCCTGGCCTTTCTGATCAGCTACGGCCTGCTGGAGCTGATCGGTGTGCTTTGCCAGCCGATCATGCGACCGCTGTTCAAGACCCCGGGCAAATCCGCCATCGATGCGGTGGCATCCTTTGTCGGCAGCTACTCCATTGGTTTGCTGATTACCAACCGGGTGTACAAGTCCGGTCAGTATTCCGCCAAGGAAGCGGCCATTATCGCCACCGGTTTTTCCACCGTGTCTGCCACCTTTATGGTGATCGTGGCCAAGACCCTGGGGCTGATGGATATCTGGAACCTGTTCTTCTGGTCGACGCTGCTTGTTACCTTCGTGGTGACCGCCATCACGGTACGGCTCTTGCCGCTGTCGAAAATGGACGATACCGCCGCTGCGCCGGAGTCGGAGGTGCTGGCCCATTCGCGTCTCAAGCAGGCGCTGATTGAAGGGCTCGAAGCGAATCGCCAGGCAAAACCCCTGCTGGCCAATATCGGCGTCAACCTGCGCGAAGGCGTGCTGATGGCCATGAATATCCTGCCGTCGATCATGTCGGTGGGCCTGATCGGTCTGCTGCTGGCCAAATACACGCCGCTGTTCGACTGGATGGGCTACCTGTTCTATCCGTTCACTGCGCTTGCGCAGCTGCCGGATGCGCTGCTGGTGGCCAAGGCCTCGGCCACGGGCCTGGCGGAAATGTTCCTGCCGGCGCTGCTGATGGCTGACGGCGCCATTGCCAGCAAGTTCGTGACCGGTAGCGTTGCCATTTCGTCGATCCTGTTCTTCTCGGCGTCGATCCCCTGCATCCTGTCGACCGAGATTCCGCTGACCATCCGCCAGATGCTGATGATCTGGTACCAGCGCGTGGCCCTGACCATCCTGCTGTCGGCGCCCTTTGCCTTCTACGCGCAGCATCTGCTGAGCCAGTAGCGCCTGCGGCGACATCGAGCACCCAAAAAGCCTGGAACGGTGACAGCCGTTCCGGGCTTTTTAATGTTGGCGCTTCGCGCTAACACGTCATTGGCATTGATTATCCAGAGCATTTTCTTCACCGAATACGCCAACGCCATGCTGGCATCCGTCTTTCCGCTGCCGCTGTCGGTGCTGGATTAGATTGTTATCTTTCTGATCCGAACGTTGCTGGCGATCTTGCTGGTGGCCACTGCAATGCATCTGGTTTTCCGGTTCGGTCCCGTCCGGTGGTGATCAAGTCTAACCGGTATATACATACGTGGTCTGTTTGGCATCTGACTGCCTGAATCCTGCTCCCCGGCGGGTCCGGCATGGCGCCAGGGCACCAGTAATCGGGATGCAGAGAGCAGATTCAGGCATTGGGCGTCTTGTTCGGACTATATTTCAGCAAGAAAGGGTTTGATCTTCGAAATCCATATGATATACATATGTATATACAAACTATGAAGCCCAAGGTGAACACGGTGTTTGAGACCTGTGAGCGAATCTGGATCAATGCAAACCTCGCAACTTTCGATGCAGCCCAGGAGGCCGGCTATGGTGCGCTGAACGCCCAGGCGATCGGTGTGCGCGGGGGCCGCATCGCCGCCATCGCGCCCATGTCTGCCTTTGACGTCGCTGCCACGACGGCCGAGATCATCGATGCCCGTGGCGGCTGGATGACCCCGGGGCTGGTGGATGCCCACAGTCATCTGGTGTTCGCCGGCAGCCGCGCGCGGGAATTCGAGCTGCGCCTCAAGGGTGCCAGTTATGAGGAAATCGCCCGCAGTGGTGGCGGCATTATTTCCACCGTGCGCGCCACCCGAGGAGCCAGCGTCGATGAGCTGGTCGAGCTGTCCGAGCCGCGTCTGCAGGCGCTGATGCGTGAGGGCGTAACCTCGGTGGAGATCAAGTCTGGTTATGGCCTGAGTCTTGATGACGAGCTGAAAATGCTGCGCGCCGCCCGAATTCTGGGCCAGCGCAACGCGGTGCGGGTTTCAACTTCCCTGCTGGCGGCCCATGCGTTGCCGCCGGAGTTTGCCGACAACGCCGAGGGTTATATCGACCTGATCTGCAGCGAGATTATCCCGGCTGCCGTGGCTGAGGGCCTGGCGGATGCGGTGGATGTCTTCTGTGAAAACATCGCTTTCTCGCCGGCCCAGTGCGAGCGCGTATTCAAGGCCGCGCAGCAGCATGGCCTGGGAATCCGCGCCCATGTCGAGCAGCTGTCGAATCTGCACGGCGCGGCACTCGCGGCCCAGTACGGTGC
>JBFGZM010000462.1:0-2657 GCA_041586815.1 Marinobacterium sp.
ACATGCTCTACGCCTGGGTCTGTCTGGTAGTGGTGACGCTGGCCATCAGCGGCAAGCTGCCGTTGCTGGGGCGCATGAAAGCAGCGGAGCAGCGGGCTGAAAGTACCGGTGAGGTGGTGAGCGAAATCGATATGCCTCACAACGTGGAAATGAAGGGCGGGGTGGAAAAATCCCACACCCTGAATTTCTTCGTGCCGATTGCCTCGCTGATTTTCTTCACCTGGTATTTCGATATCGACATCATGTCCGGTGCCATGGCGTCCATCTTTGTCACCCTGGCTTTCTTCGGCATTCAGCGTTTGCTGACTCTCGGGCAGATGTTCGATGGCATTCTGAAGGGCTTTGTCGGCATGATCATGCCGCTGGGTACGCTGTTTGGCGGCTTTATGCTTTCCGAAGTCAATGACACTCTGGGTACCACCGAGTATGTCATCAAGGCGTCCACCAGCTTCATGACCGCCGAAATGCTGCCCATGATCGCCTTTGTGGTGATGTCGGCCCTGGCCTTTGCCACGGCGTCCTTCTGGGGCATTTTTGTGGTCGGCATGCCGATCATCCTGCCACTTGCGCTGGCGGTGAATGCCGATATTCCACTGGTGGTGGGTGCCATGATTTCGGCGTCGGCCTTTGGCTCCCATGCCTGCTTCTACGGTGACTCCACCGTACTGTCGGCCAAGGCCTGCGGTATCAGCCCCATGAGCCACGCCATGACCCAGTTACCCTATGCCATGCTGGGTGGTGTTGTGTCAGCCCTCGGGTTCCTGGCGCTGGGCTTTATGCTCTGATCCGACGTACAGCGGAACCGTACTACAAGCGCCCCGGCAGCAGTGTCCGGGCGTTTTCGCGTATCTGGTGCCGGGCAGGGCGCAATTAATCCATCATTGCCGGCGCATCGCGCTGGCGCCAAGGGGCTAAACGGGCCAAGATACCCATGCACCAAACGGGTGCCTCGCCTTTTAGTGAAAACCAGGGATGATTTATCAATGGGGCCTATTCGTCAGCTGACCGCACTGCTGGCCAGCTATGGACTGCTGTTGCTGGCCAACGGCATGTTTACCACCTTGCTGAGTCTGCGCACCCGGCAGGAAGGTTTTCCTACCGAGCTGATTGGCCTGGTGATGGGCAGTTACTTCATCGGCCTTTTTCTGGGAGCCCGTTACGGCGCCGGTGTCGTAAATCAGGTGGGACATATTCGTGCCTTCGGGGTTTTTGCCTCGCTGATCTCCATCACGCCACTGGTGCATATGCTGGTGGTGTCGCCTACGCTCTGGTTCGTGCTGCGTCTGATCGCGGGTTTCAGCATGGCCGGATTGATCGTGGTGACCGAAAGCTGGCTCAATGCCCGGGCCGAGGATCATAACCGTGGTGTCGTGCTGTCGATTTACATGATCATCAACTACCTGGGGGCGGGATCTGCGCAGCTGTTGCTGATGCTGGACGATCCAGGGGGCTACCGGCTTTTTCTGCTGGCCTCGATTACCTTCTCGGCGTCGCTGATCCCGGTGCTGCTGACCCGTACAGTGGCCCCCTTGCCGGACCCCCCCGGGCGGCTGCGTATTTCGCCGGTACTGAAGGCATCCCCCGTGGGCTTTTACGGCGCCATGGCCGCCGGCCTGATCAATGCCTCCTTCTACACCATGGGGCCCCTGTCGGCACAGGATGCGGGACTGAGCGCCGATCAGATCGCGCTTTTCCTCGCCAGTGGCATTCTTGGCGGCCTGGTGCTGCAGGTGCCGCTGGGACGGCTGTCGGATCGCATTGAGCGGCGCAAGGTCATTGCCATGGCATCCATCGGCACCACGCTGTGCTGTGTCGCGCTGGCCTGGCTGGTGATGCGGGAGGTGGAGGTGAAGTGGCTGTTGCTGGGCAGTTTCAGTTACGGTTGCCTGGCCTTTACGCTCTATTCCCTGGCCGGTGCCCATGCCAATGACTGGGGGGATCCCGGGCGGCGCATGCAAACCGCCGGTGCCCTGCTGGCGGGGTTCGGTATAGGGGCCATCGTCGGGCCTTTCCTCAGCGGCATGGCCATGTCGGCGATGGGGCCCTCGGGCCTGTTCGTGTTCAACGGTGTGGTCGCGCTGCTGCTGGCGCTGTTCAGCCTGTACCAGAGTGCGAAGCGGGGGCGGGCGCATTACAAACCGCGTTTCGTACCCCAGCCGGGGTCTCAATACAGTTCGGATGAGCTGTATCGCGCGGTGCAGGATGAAGGTGAGCAGGAGAAAAGGGAAAGCCGGCAGCCCTGAGGGCTGCCGGAAAGAGACTGAAGAGCGGTGGATGTCAGCAGGCGCTTATCTTAGAGCGCCCTCTGTCTTGGCATGGTCGTGAAGGATTAGCTGATACGCTCTTTGATGTAGGCGTCGTAGTCCGGTACCCGGTAGTCGTGGCTCTGGTTCATCAGGGCCGAACCGATGACGAAGTCCGCAGTGCTGCGGTTACAGGCCACCGGCACATTCCAGACGGCGGCGATGCGCAGCAATGCCTTGACGTCCGGGTCATGGGGCATGGGTTCGAACGGATCCCAGAAAAAGATCACCATATCGATCCGCTGATCGACCAGCATGGCACCGATCTGCTGATCGCCACCCAGCGGGCCACTGATCAGCTTGTTGATAGGGACCTGTAACTCACGCTCCAGCAAAAGGCCGGTGGTACCGGTG
>JBFGZM010000463.1:0-2634 GCA_041586815.1 Marinobacterium sp.
ACACGATGTGCTGCAGTACCGCACCTTCGGCTACGGCCACTCCTTCGGCACCCTGAGCCACTACTACGGCCGCGAAGCGGGCCTGGAACTGCGTGAAGACATCGATACGGTGCTGGAGCCCGGCATGGTGGTCTCCATCGAGCCGATGCTGATGATCCCCGAAGGTCGCCCCGGTGCCGGTGGCTACCGCGAACACGACATCCTGGTGGTGGGCGACAGCAGCGCCGAAAACATCACCCGTTTCCCCTTCGGCCCCGAACACAACATCATCAAGGGCTAAAAGTGCAGGGCGCGCGCCCTACCCCACGGGGCGCGCCCCCAGGAGCCTGCCGGGCTTGGCCGATCGCAGCGAGGGAAAGTCCGTTTTGAGGCAGTTTTTGAGGTCTTTTGAGGCGAATAGTCGCTCTATTTAACGAGAAAGAGCTCAAAGAATGGCCAAAATCGGCTTTTCCGCCGTAGATCAATGTTAAGTCCGACAGACTCCTTGGGGCCTTCGGGCCCCACCTTCGGCACCGGCTGCCTGCCGGCAGATCCTCCGATATACGGCCTGGCCCCTGTTCGAATCAAGTGCCACAGCAGGCTCCACAGCAACAGATTGCGACTATAAAAATAATCTGCGGTGAGCCCGTCTCCCGCAAGCAGAGGTAACTCCCCATGCTAAGCAACGCCTGGACGCTCGACTGGTTTCTTATTCTCAACGCCGCACTGCTGACGCTTACCGTACTTTCTTACGGCTGGCGCGAACTCAACGCCACCCCATCCTCTTCGGTACAGTGACAAGGAAGCCGATATGGACATTTACGACGGGTTAAACTGGGGCCTGCTGCTAGGCTCCTTCGCGATACTTATCTATATAGGCTACGCCTCCAGCCGCACCGTCAAGAGCGACGATGCGTCTGGATTTCTGGTGGCTGGCCGCTCTTTGGGCCCCTTCGTGGGTGCGGGTACTATTGTCGCCACCGGTTTTAGCGGCTGGGGCTTCATGGGTTCACCCGGCGTCGCCTTCGAATTTGGCGCCATTGAAATCCTCGGCAACTTCTTCTTTGCCCCCGCCATGGTCATTGCGGTGCTGTATTTCGCCAGTTTTCTGCGCAAACAGGCTGATAGCCTCGGCAGCTGCACCATCCCGCAGTACATTGCACAGCTGCACGGCAGCGGCCCGCTGTCCCGCCTGGTACAAGCCGTTGCGGCACTGATCACCATCGCCCTGCTGCTGGTGTTCCTGACCAGCCAGATCAAGGCCGTTGGCTTGCTGGGCGCCTCCTGGCTTGGCATCGACCTTGGCAGCAGCGCGGCCATGATGATCGGTGTCATTATCCTTTACACCATGCTGGGGGGGCTTGCCGCCGTCGCCTGGACCGACACTCTAATGGTCTGCGGCATGGCACTGGGCGCCCTGGTGATGATGGTGCAGATATTCACCGACCTCAGCCCCGGCGAACTGTTCGCCCGGCTTGATGCCATCGATCCGGCCCTGCTCAACCCCACAACCGCACAGCCCTATGGCGAAGAAAAGAGTTCGGTCTTCCTGGTACTGCCTTATGCCTTCCTGTTTACCGCGGTACTGCCCTATATGGCCGTGCGTTTTCTGGCGCTCAAACCCGGCGTCAAATTCCACCAGGTTGCCATCTGGGTCGCCCCGCTGGGCTGCCTGCTGAGCCTGGTGCCCATCGTTGGGCTCTATGTTCGCGCCAAACACCCGGAACTGGCGGATGCCGATCAGGCGATGCCCTACTATCTGAGCCATTACCTGCACCCGATACTGGGTGGCACCATTACACTGTTCATCCTCTTTGCGATGAAATCCACCGCCAACTCCCTGCTGCACACCATCTCGTCGGCAGCGTCCCATGATCTGCGCATCGCGCTGTTTCCCGACAGCAACGCCTCCAGCAACCGGGTACTCTGGATAAACCGCAGCGCCGTGGCCCTGCTGGGTCTCACCGGCCTGCTGATGATGCTGTATGCACCACCGTTCATGCTGTCCTGGCTGGGCATTCTGGGCACGGGCACGCTGCTGGCGGTCATGATCGGACCGGTATTTATCTCCTCTATCTGGCGCGGCAACAGCTATGGTGCCCTGGCCGCCATGCTCTGCGGGCTACTCACCAGCGGCGGTTGCCTGCTGTTCACGGATCTGGGCTGGGTTGAAGGTCCACTGATCGGCTGTGCCGTCTCGAGCTTTTTCTATATCGCTGTCAGCCAGCTGACCTTTGCCCGGGCCCCGCGTATGCAGCAAGGCCTGAACACAGGGACACAGCTGCGGCCGAAGACAAAACAACCGAGCCACGGCTGAGGTGACAACTAAAATCAATTAACCACTTTAATTCACTGAAAAAGAAGGGCCCGCTCAATCGAGACGGGCCCGTTCTGCTTGTTACCACCGACAGCGACTCACCACGAATGACCACGGAAACCCTTCCCATGATGACAACCTGGCTAATTACCCTGGCAGGCCCGGACTGCCCCGAGTTGCTGCAGCAGTTCACTGAAACCATAGCGCTCGGCGAAGGTCTGGTACTGGATCGCCAGCTCGCAGCCATGGACGGCCGCGTCAGCGGCCTGCTAAAACTGCAGTTGCCCGAATATCACGCCAGCTGGATCTGGCAGCGGCTGGAGTCTTTTAGCACCCAG
>JBFGZM010000464.1:0-2621 GCA_041586815.1 Marinobacterium sp.
CAGGGGCGTCGGATCTTCGGCGTGGCGCATGAAGGCCAGCACGCAGCGAAAGCGCGCACTGCGCCTCGCATCTGGCACGTCTTTCAACTGGTGCAGCAGGCGGCTGTTGTTTTCGGCATCGGTGGCACCTGGGCCTGCAAAACGTGCCGAGTAGATGCCGGGCGCGCCGTCCAGCGCATCCACTTCAAGCCCGGAATCATCGGCTAGTGCCGGCAGGCCGGTGCTGCGACAGGCATGGCGGGCCTTGAGAATGGCATTCTCGATAAAGCTGAGGCCGGTTTCGTCGGCATCGCTGACATTGAAGGCCGACTGGGGCAGAACTTCGACATTCAGCGGTGCAAGCACCTGGCTGAATTCACGGAGTTTGCCCGCATTGCCACTGGCGAGAATGATGCGAGGGTGCTTGAGAGTGTTCATTCGGCGTAAAAGGTCTGTTCAAACTGGATGCTGTAGGCCGGCTGGTTCGGGTCCGGCTGGACATCAAGCGCAATGCGCATCAGCTGGTCGTTTGAAAAAGGCAGGCCGCCGATATAGTAGAGCGCGTCGCTTTCCTCGATTTTCCTGAAACTGATGTCGCTGCTCTGCCCCAGCAGGTTGCTGGCGCTACCCTTGACGATGGCACTGACTGGCGTTTTGCTGCCATCGCTGGCCCTTTGCAGTACCGATACGTTGATCAGTGCCAGGGTCTTGCTGCGCGTCAGGCCATAGCTCTGCGCCACCTGGGGTTCAACGAAGGTGCTGTTGAAAGCGTTGTAATGCACTTCGTAGTCGCCATAGGCTACAAACTGGTCCGCCTGGGCGGCGCTTGCGCCAAGTAACAGGCCGGCCAGCAAGCCCCTGGCGGCACGGCGCAGGGTGGGGGATAACGCGTTCATGGAGGGCTCCTGATTTATCGGGTGATGCGGTAGATGGCGATTTCGCCCAGCAGGTTGGGCCACAAACGCAGCCACCAGCGATCACGGTGTTCATTGTCCACGACGGTACGATCCAGGATATGAATATTGCGCTCGACACAGAGGCGCTCGAAATCCTTGAAGGTACAAAAGTGGATGTTCGGGGTGTTGTACCAAGTATAGGGCAGGAACTTTGACACCGGCATCTTGCCGCGCAGCGCCAGATAGCTGCGTGCGCGCCAGTGGCCAAAGTTCGGAAAGGTGATGATGCATTCCTTGCCGATGCGCAGCATCTCGTCGATGATCTGGTCGGGACGGTGCATCACCTGCAGGGCCTGGGTCATGATCACGGCATCGAAGCTGGCGCTGCGCAATGTCGCCAGGCCGTCGTCGATGTCCTTCTCGATTACGTTCACGCCGGCTTCCAGGCAGGCAGTGATATTGTCATGGTCGATTTCCAGGCCATAGCCCTGCACCTGTTTGTGGCGGCTCAGGTAGCTCAGCAGTTCGCCATCGCCGCAGCCCAGGTCCAGCACCCGGGTACCGGGCCTGATCCAGTTCTGAATGATATCCAGATCTACGCGCATCTCAGTGGTTCTCCTGCGAAGTGGCCGGGATATCAGCGCCCACCTGCTGCATGCAGGCGCCGAACACCTCCATGTAGCGCGGTATGGGGATCAGGAAGGCATCGTGGCCCTGGGGCGAGTCGATCTCGGCGTAGCTGACGGCCTTGCCGGCATCAATCAGGGCGTCGACGATTTCCCGCGAGCGCTCGGGGGAAAAGCGCCAGTCGGTGGTGAACGAGATCACCTTGAATTTGCACTTGGCCCCCCGTACCGCTTCGGTCAGGTTGTCGCCGTAGTCGGCGGCCGGATCGAAGTAATCCAGCGCCTTGGTCATCAGCAGATAGGTGTTGGCATCGAAGGCGGTGGAGAAGCGCTCGCCCTGGTACTGCAGGTACGACTCGATTTCGAACTGCGGGCTCAGGTCAAAGCTCAGGGTGCCGCCTTTCATTTCACGACCGAATTTTTCCCGCATGCCGTCATCCGACAGGTAGGTAATGTGCCCGACCATGCGTGCCAGCATCAGGCCTGTCTTGGGAATGGCGTTTTCGGCGTAGTAGCGGCCGCTGTGGAACTGGGGGTCCCGCGTAATGGCCTGGCGGGCCACTTCATTGAAGGCGATATTCTGGGCCGACAGTTTCGCCGCCGCCGCGATCACAATGCAGTGGCGCAGTCGCTCCGGGTAGCTGATGGCCCACTGCAGCGCCTGCATGCCGCCAAGGCTGCCGCCGATCACCGCCGCCCACTGCTGAATGCCCAGGCGATCCGCCAGGCGTGCCTGGCTTTCGACCCAGTCGGGGACCGTGACGATGGGGAAGTCGGGGCCATAGGGCTGACCGGTGTCCGGGTTGGGCTGATTCGGACCACTGGAACCGTGGCAGCCGCCCAGGTTGTTCAGCCCGACCACGAAAAACCGGTTGGTGTCGATGGCCTTGCCTGGGCCGATGGCCGAGTCCCACCAGCCAGGCTTGCGGTCGTCCATGCTGTGGTAGCCAGCCAGATGGTGGTTTCCGGACAGCGCATGGCACACCAGGATGGCATTGGAACGGTCGGCGTTCAGGGTGCCGTAGGTTTCAATGGTCAGGCTGTAGCTGTCCAGCCGGCGCCCGCTGGCCAGTGACAGTGGCTGATCGAAATGGAGTTGTTTCGGTTGCACAAGGCCAAC